>JBGTAR010000078.1:0-8496 GCA_041749815.1 Terrimicrobiaceae bacterium | reverse complement strand
TTTGAGGTCCATGTGGATCATCCCAATCCCATGCGCAGCGGCGAGGGCCACCAGGGATTGGCGGGCCACCTCGATAAAATCCCTCAATGTCAGCGGTTCGTTCAAATCCTCCAGGTTATGTCCAGCGAGGTATTCCATCACAAGGAGGAGGTCGCCATCCTGCTCCAACAGGTCATAGACAGTGACGACATTGGGGTGTTGGAGGCGGGCAAGGCGCTTGGCCTCACGGATTGCGAATTCTTCACGCTCTGCGACCTCGCCCATATCCACCCGCATGCGCTTAACCGCAACCCACCTCTCGAGCTGCTGGTCATAGGCCAAAAAAACCTCTCCGGCCCCGCCTCGCCCGATCTCCCGATCCATGCGATACCTTTCCTGGACCGCCTTCTTCGTTTTGGCCGGCTTCTTCGTTTTGATCGCCTTCTTAGGCCGAGCATTCTTCGGAGCGGGGGGCAACATTGATTCATTCGTGGTCATTCCTGCCCCCACATTTGCTGCCAAACGCCACCAGTTCAAGCATCCACATCAAAATCTCACCACCAAGGTGACATTAGTCTTTTTCCGGTTCTTCAACTTGCTCCTTCAACTCAACAGGAAGAACGCTCCAAAGCTACGGGTGTGCCTCGATGAGTCGGACTATAACTCCTGGATCTTTGATGCGCTTGCTTTGAAGTTGATCAAACACTCAAGGCGTGTCGGTATAAACCCCATCAGCTTCGAGCAGTCCAACCGTTTGTTCGACCGCCTGAACTGCGACAACAAAGTGGACATCTCGCGTAACGATCGATTCGTCGGCCCAACGATTGACCGCAACCCCTCCAATTGCGCACCATGGAGGATTGAGGGGGGATCTTCGGGGATAGCCCGGACAAAAGTCAGAATTCCTCCGTGTCTTTGTGTCTCCGTGAGAGATTGCTTCCGCGATTGGTGAACGAATTTTTCCGGTTTTGTTTGACAACTGACGCTGGGTGAAAACCTTGTTAGGGCGCTGAAACCGGGGGGGACATCCCAAGAGACGGCATCACAAACCATGGGAACACTTCTCACAACAAGCATTGCGGCAATTTTTTGTGCGGCCTTTTTGGCGCCGTGGCTTCACCGTGTGCTGGGGGCTCGGGCGGGGGTGGTGCTTGGGTTGGTTCCGCTGGGGGCCTTTGTGGCTTTTGCGACGATGGTGCCTGCGGTGGCAGGTGGTGGCCGGGTGCAGGCGTCGTGGGATTGGATTCCTTCGCTGGGGATTGAGTTGAGTCTGTTTGTGGATGGGCTGAGCCTGTTGTTTTTGTTGGTCATCAGCGGCATTGGCACTTTCATCGTGTGGTATTCCGCCGGGTATCTTCATGGCAAAAAAGACCTGGGGCGTTTTTACCTCTACTTGCTGGGGTTCATGGGAGCGATGCTGGGCGTCGTGGCCTCGGATAATCTGGTGCTGCTTTTTATTTTTTGGGAACTCACAAGCATCAGTTCCTATTTGCTGATCGGGTATTACTGCGAAAAAGAGAAATCCCGGAAGGCGGCATTGCAGGCATTGTTGGTGACCGGTTCGGGCGGGCTGGCGATGCTTGCGGGGATTTTGATTTTGGGTCATGTGACCGGGACCTACGAGATCTCGAAGTTGCTGGCCATGCCGGAAGGGGCCATTGCGGCAGAAGCCGCTTTCCCGGCAATTTTTGTGTTGTTGCTGCTGGGGGCCTTCACGAAGTCGGCGCAATTCCCGTTTCATTTTTGGTTGCCGAATGCGATGGAAGCGCCGGCTCCGGTGAGTGCCTTCCTGCATTCGGCGACGATGGTCAAGGCCGGGATCTTTTTGTTGGCGCGTTTGCATCCCTGCCTTTCACCAAGTCCGCTTTGGATCTCGGTGGTGGCTCCGATTGGGGCTCTGACAATGATGATCGGGGTTTTTCTTGCGCTGGGTCAGAGTGATGCAAAACGCGTTCTCGCCTACACGACGCTGGCGGTGCTGGGCACTCTCACCATGTTGTTGGGGCTGGGCACCGAACTGGCTGTGAAGGCCTGCATGGCCTATCTGATTGCTCACGCTCTCTACAAAGCCGCATTGTTCATGGCGATCGGCAGTGTGGATCATGAGACCGGCACACGGGATGTGGAGTCATTGGGCGGGCTTCGTCGGCTAATGCCCATCACGGCAGCAGCAGCCTTTTTGGGCGCGCTATCGATGGCGGGGTTCCCGCTGCTATTTGGTTTTGTGAGTAAGGAATACTTCTACAAAGCCCTGCTGGACGCTGCGGGTCCGCGCGGGCTGTGGGAGGTCCTTGGTGTCTCCGCGAGTGTGGCCATGTTCGCACTGGCGGCAACCGCGGGACTCAAGCCGTTTTTGGGGGCGCTCAAACCCACCCCCAAAAAGCCGCATGAGGCCCCATGGGTCATGACCATCGGCCCGGTCATTCTTGGGGTTCTGGCAGTATTTTTTGGCCTGTTTCCCGGTTGGATCGGGAACCACCTCATTGGCCCGGCGACGGGGGCGGTGCTGGCCGATCCGACGTTTGTTGCCGGGCTGAAGCTCTGGCATGGGTGGACGATGGCCCTGGCGCTGAGCGCTCTCACCGTGGCTCTTGGCGGAGGCCTCTATTTTCTGGCCCCACGCTTCCGGGCGGCCAAATCTTTTTACGCCTTCCTTGGAAAAATCGGTCCCGAGCGGGCTTATGAATTGATTCTCAGTGGGGTGTTGGGGTTTGCCAAATGGCAGACCCGATTTTTGCAGAATGGCTACCTTCGCAACTATGTGCTGACCGTGGGGGTCTTCACTGTGCTTCTCCTGCTGTGGTTGCTCCCGCGCAATAATTTTACCGTTGATCTTTCCGAGATGGCACCAACCAGTGTGCTTGGAATCACGATCTGCGCCCTGATTGTCGCCTCTGCATTTATGGCCTGCTTCGTCAAATCCCGCTTTGCGGCCATCCTGGCCCTCGGAATTGTCGGTCTGGGCGTGGCGATCCTTTATTTTCTCTTCGGAGCACCGGATCTTGCGATGACGCAAATTCTTGTCGAAACCCTGACCCTTGTCCTTTTTGTGCTGGCGTTTCAGCGTCTTCCTTTGCTCAAGGAGTACTCCAAACTTTCCACGCGGATACGGGATGCGGTGTTGGCTGTCATTTTTGGCGGAGTGATGACCGCGCTTGTGCTGGTGGCGTTTCACTTCAAACCGGTTGCTCCGCCCATCTCCGGGTTTATGGGTGAGAACAGTCTGCCGCTGGCCCATGGTCGCAATGTCGTGAATGTGATTCTGGTGGACTTCCGGGCGCTGGACACGCTGGGAGAAATCACCGTGCTCGCGATTGCCGCGCTGGGGGTTTTTGCCATGCTCAAACTCCGGCCCAACAACAAATCCAAAGGAGACCAGCCATGAACAGTGTGATCCTCAGCACCACCAACCGTCTTATCTCGGGATTGTTGATCGTTTTTTCTGTTTTCCTTCTCCTTCGCGGACACAACCTGCCCGGAGGCGGCTTTGCAGGAGGTTTGGTTGCCTCCTGCGCGTTTGTGCTCCAAGCCCTGACCTTTGGGGTCGCCTCAGCAAAAAAACTCCTCATTTTTGATCCACGCACCATCATCGCAGCAGGGCTCCTCGTCGCACTTCTCAGCGGGCTCCCGGGCATGATGGATGGCCTGCCCTTTCTGACCGGGATCTGGGATAAAACCCCGCTCCCCGTGGTTGGAAAATTGGGGACGCCCCTGCTTTTTGATGTGGGTGTTTACATTGTGGTCGGCGGGATCTGCTGCCTGATCGTGTTCAGTCTGGGTGAAGAGTTGGAGGAGGAGTGCAACCCCATCCTCGAGCCCGACAGCGATGAGGAGGAAAACTGATATGGAACTCCTTCTCGCCATCACGATAGGTGCTCTCTACGCCGCAGCGGCCTACCTGCTTCTTCGTCGCAGTGTGGTCAAACTGATCCTTGGCATTGCCGTGCTCAGCCAGGCCGTGAATCTTCTGATTTTTACGTCAGCCGGGTTGAGCCGGGGCATGGTGGCCTTTGTGCCTGCCGATGCCACGGCCCTTCCGCCGCAAAGCGCCGATCCCCTGCCGCAAGCCCTCATTCTCACAGCCATCGTGATCAGCTTCGGGGTCCTGGCCTTCACGCTGGTGATGGTTCAGCGAGCCGACAAAACCGTGGGAAGCGATGACCTCGACGACCTGAAAAGCACCGACTCCTGATGGACCCAATCACCCTTTCCATTCTCATTCCCTTTGTGACGGCTTTGACATGCCTTGCGTTTTGGCGTGTGCCGGCCTGGCAGCGTGGGATCAGCGTCGCTGGCATGGTCGCTCTTCTTGGCAATGCCCTCTGGCTCGTCAGCGAGGTCTGGCATCGCGGAATCCTGGTCGTAAAATTCGGGAATTGGGAGGCGCCATTTGGGATTTCTTTGGTGGCGGACATGTTGTCCTCCATCATGGTTTTGGTGACGGCCATCACCGGTCTGGCCGTCGTGGTTTATTCTTTGGCGGAGATTGATGCCGGGCATGAGCGATACGGATATTACGGGTTTTTGCATTTCATGCTCATGGGTGTCTGCGGGGCCTTTCTCACCGGCGATATTTTTAACATGTTCGTTTGGTTTGAGGTCATGTTGATCAGCTCGTTTGTGTTGATGACCCTTGGCGGGGAGCGCCCGCAGATGGAGGGAGCTGTCAAATATGTGGTTCTCAATCTGATCTCCTCCAGCCTCTTCCTTGCAGGCTGTGGGATCCTGTATGGAAAAATCGGGACACTGAATCTTGCCGATCTTGCTCTCCGCGCGGGCGATGTCCTTGACCCCGGACTCCTCACGGTGACAGCGGCCCTTTTCCTTGTGGCCTTTGGCCTGAAAGCAGGAATCTTTCCGCTGTTTTTCTGGCTTCCAGCGTCCTATCACACCCCGCCGGTGGCCGTGTCCGCAATCTTTGCGGGTCTGCTCACAAAGGTGGGTGTGTACGCGCTGATCCGGATGTTCACGCTGGTTTTTACGGACGATGTGGGATTTATCCATTCCCTGCTGCTGGCCCTGGCCGGATTGACCATGCTGACTGGCGTTTTGGGTGCCGTCGTGCAGTTTGACTTTCGAAGGTTGCTGTCCTTTCACATCATCAGTCAGATCGGATACATGATTCTCGGGCTGGCATTTTTCACACCGCTCGCCATTGCGGGGACAGTGTTTTATATTTTCCACCACATCATCGTGAAATCGAACCTCTTCCTCATCAGCGGGGTGGCCCATCGTTATTCTGGAACCTTCGACCTCAAAAAACTCGGGGGACTGCTCAAAGCGTCTCCCTTGCTGGCAATTTTGTTTTTTATCCCGGCGATGTCGCTGGGTGGCATCCCCCCTCTTTCCGGATTTTTTGCCAAATTTGCCGTCGTCAAAGCCGGCTTGGCGGGGGACACGATTTTTACCAACGCGGCAGCTTGGTTGGTGGGGATTGCCCTGGCTGTTGGGTTGCTCACGCTGTTTTCCATGACCAAGATCTGGTCCGAGGCCTTTTGGAAAAAGCCGGATGATGCGGCCATTCCGGAGCCGGCGAACGTTCCACTCCGCGACAAAATCCTTCTTCTTGGACCCATTGCTGCGCTGGCCCTTCTGACCCTGACCATTGGCTTGGTGCCTGAATTCTTTTTTGGGTTTGCGATGCGTGCGGCTGAGGAACTCCTGAACCCCAACCTTTACATCGAGGCTGTCCTCGGCGTTTCCCGTTAGCCATGTTGCCCGCTCTGAATATTCTCCTCACCCTGGTCTGGGTCGGCCTGCTGGGTGCCATCAATGCCGAAAACCTGATCTCCGGGTTTGTGATTTCCTATTTCGTGTTATTTTTTGTCGCCCGAAGCCACCGTGAGTATGATTCCTATTTTGGCAAGGTGCCAAAGATGATCTCCTTTGTGGGATATTATCTCTGGGAACTCATCAAATCGAATGTCATCGTGGCATGGGATATTCTGACCCCTCAGCACAAGATGACACCCGGCGTTGTTGCGATACCGATTCTCGCAGAGACCGACTTTGAGATCACTCTGCTTGCCAACCTGATCTCCATGACCCCTGGAACCCTGAGCCTGGATGTCTCGGAGGACCGCAAGATCCTCTACGTGCATGCCATGTATGTGAATGACCCCCAGGCTCTCCGCGACGACATCACCAACAACCTTGAACGCAGAGTTCTCGAAATTCTGCGCTGACACCCATGGAAACCTCATCAATCATCATCGCAGCATCCTGGGGGGGCACCGTTATCGTTTCCCTGGGGATGATTCTTGCCTTTGTCCGGCTGGCGAAGGGTCCCAGCTTGCCAGACCGCGTGGTGGCGCTTGATGCGTTGGCGACCATGGGCATTGGAGCGCTTGTGCTGACCTCCATCGCCACCGGCCAGGCCATCCTTCTGGATATTGCCCTTGCCATGGCATTGATCACCTTTCTGGGTACTATTGCTCTGGCCCTCAGCATTCAAAAAGGTATTTTTAAATGATCTATCTCATCGCTCTGCTGATTCTTCTTGGTGCGCTTCTCATGTTTCTGGCGGGACTGGGTGTTGTGAGAATGCCCGACCTGTTTATGCGCATGCATGCCTCCACCAAGGGGGCTTCGCTGGGCGTCGCACTACTCCTCATCGCGGCGGCTCTGAATTTTCAAGAGCTCTCGGTCGTCACCAAGGCGATCCTCACCGCGGTGTTTATTTTTATCACAGCGCCGGTCGCTGCCCACGTGCTCGGAAGGGCTGCCTATGCCCGCAAGATTCCGCTATGGGACCACTCAGTCATTGATGAGGGACGCGGTCATATCGGCGAGGAAGAGGAACCCAACCCTGATTGACTCTGGAGCGAAAGGGATGCCTGGTGTTGAGCATCTGAAGGTGGCGGTGCTCGACACGCACGCATGGTTTCTGCTGAGTGCGGGCGATGCGCAGGCTGCAGTCCTGAAGAATTTTCGTGGGCGCGCTGCGGTGTGCCCATTTCTGTCTGGGAGGTAGCGATGTTGGAATCCGGGCATGAGGCCACGACCGGGCGGGTCACTGAACAGAGCCATGCGCCGTGATAAAGGCAGGGGTTCCGTCTTTGACACGACCAACTTGTTGGTCTAATATATGACCATGAAGACGCTAAACGTCAGTGAAGCAAAAACCCACTTTTCCAGTGTTGTGGATCAGGTGGAGCAAGGGGAGACGGTGGTGATCTGCAGGCGGAACCTGCCGGTGGCAAAAATCACGCCGCTTACCCCTGACCGGATTTCTATGGGCAAACACTGCACCGTGATTGGCTGGGCAAAAGGGACTGGCGCATGCATTCATGGGGACCTGACGGAACCGGTTCTGCCCGAGGCGGATTGGGATATGATGAAATGAATGTGCTACTGGACACTTGCGCAATTCTCTTTCTGAGTTTGGATGATCCCTGCGTGAGACTGTCCACGCGAACCATTATCGACAAGGCGGAAAGAATTGCCATTTCTCCGATTTCGGCAGCGGAGTTGGCCTGTTTACAAGAACGGGGGAGGATCAAGCTTCCGATGCATTGGCGCCTGTGGTTGCGTGAAGCGGTCAGGCGAAACGGCTGGGACACTCTGCCAATTACGCTTGAAATCGTGGAGGAGGCCTGGTGCTTGCCGGGGACATTCCATGCTGATCCGGCAGATCGCATCCTGGCTGCCACCGCACGCAAGGAGAACAGCCTCCTCCTAACTACGGATCGAAAGATCCTCGACTATCCCCACGTCAGGGCCGATTGGTAGAAATCCTCAGCAGGATTCTGCTCCCCTGACACACATTGCATCCGCCTTTCCTTTCTTGTTAAATCGTAGGATCTACCTCCCAACAGAACGGTGATCAACAACACCTGTGATCAATCTCACCCCGTCTCCCGTCCTCCGGCTCGGTGCTTGATTCGAGAACGGGCCGGGCTATGCTGTGGAAACGATGAACAAAGTTTTTGTGACGGGTGGGGCCGGATATATTGGGAGCATCTGCGTGGAGCAGCTTCTGGACCGGGGTATTCAGGTTGCAGTTTTTGACAATCTCAGCGAAGGCCACAAAAAGGCTGTCGATTCACGGGCGGAGTTTTTTCAGGGCGACCTGAAAGACCGGACGGTGCTTGGTCATGCCATGGGAGAATTCCAACCCGAAGCTGTCATGCATTTTGCCGCCAATGCGTTGGTGGGGGAATCCATGCAGAACCCTTCGAAGTATTTTCGAAACAATGTGGCCAATGGGATCAACCTTCTGGATGCGACGATTGAGGCCGGGGTTCGCAAATTTGTTTTTTCGTCCACGTGTGCAACTTTCGGGATTCCGGAGACCGTGCCTCTGGATGAGTCCCTTCCGCAGAGGCCGATCAATCCTTACGGCGAATCCAAATTGATGTTTGAACAAATCCTGAAGTGGTATGGAGAAATCCATGGACTGGTGTTTGTGGCCCTTCGGTATTTCAATGCCGCCGGAGCCACGGAAAAATTTGGGGAAGATCACCGGATTGAAACCCACCTGATCCCGAACATCCTCAAGGTGGCTCTGGGACAAAA
>JBGTAR010000077.1:0-10383 GCA_041749815.1 Terrimicrobiaceae bacterium | reverse complement strand
TGGCAGAGGTGGTTGAGGAATGGGTGGTGTGTCGGGATTTCATACGGCTTGACCGGCAGCATAGCCACTTCCCCAGGCCCATTGGAAATTATATCCACCCAGCCAACCAGTCACGTCCACCACTTCCCCGATAAAAAACAGACCCGGCACCATGCGGGCCTCCATTGTTTTTGAGGAAAGCCCACGGACATCAACCCCACCCAGCGTCACTTCGGCTTTGGGATAACCTTCCGTCCCGGCAAGTTGGGGCTCCCAAGCAGAAATTTTACGCGCCAATTCCGCAACCTCACGGTCCTTGTAGTGCTGCATGGGTTTGTCAGGTGTTTCCAGGGCGCACCAAGCCTCCGCCAATCGCTTCGGCCATTCATTTGAGAGCAAGGAGGACGGCGTTAGCGAGGAATGACGGTTTTTCGCCAAAAGTGCGGCCGCATCTTTGTCAGGAAGCAGGTCAAAACTCGGCGAGTCCCCCCTCCCCAGGTAGGACGAGATTTGCAGGACTGCGGGACCACTCAAACCTCGATGGGTGAAAAGCAGTGCCTCAGGGAATTCGGCCCGATGAAATTTTGCCCGCACAGGCAAAGACACCCCGCTCAATGGCCCCAAGTGCTCCAGAACACCGCGGGGCAGCGTCAGCGGAACCAATCCCGGCTGAAGCTCCGTGATCCCCAGGCCAAATTGACGCGCCACGTGGTGCCCCCAATCCGTGGCTCCCAATTTTGCAAAAGAAAGGCCGCCCGTGGCGACAACAAGGGACTGACACCCATAGTCCCCACGTCGTGTTCGAAGTCGGAATCGATCGCCTTTTTCCACGGAATCCACCCCGACTCCGCAAATGATTTCCACCGAGGCTGCCGCGCATTCGTCAATCAACATCCCCACGATCTCCCGGGAACTGCCATCACAGAACAGCTGACCCAGCTTCTTTTCATGATAGGCAATCCCATGACTCTCCACGAGAGCGATAAAATCAGAGGGTTGGTATCTCGCCAAAGCCGACCGACAAAAATCCGGACATGAGGACAAGTATTGTGCCGGACTGGCATCCACATTCGTGAAATTGCAGCGGCCTCCACCGGAGATCTCAATTTTTTTGCCAACACGGTCATTGTGCTCAAGCAACGCCACACGTCGACCTCTCTGACCCGCCACCGCAGCACACATCAAGCCCGCAGCCCCGCCTCCCACCACAACAACATCAAAATTCCTTTCCTCCGGCATATCGACATGCATGCCACAAGCCCCGCGGTGAAAACAGCAGGAACAACCCTCATACCAAAAAGAATCATCGGGAATGATCCCTATTTTAACAGATTTTTTCTCTCACATGGCAACCGCTTGGGCATGCAAAGGCCCGCCCAACTCCCTTTCCTCTGGTCCCCAAAGAGCCAATTTTAGTTCTTGAAATAGCATTTCTCCTCGCTTAGTGTTTCTGGCACTCCCATGAACAAATCTACGCCCCCTTGTTTCAAAAATTATCGTGAACATTCCCGTGTTGTCGTGTTCGTTTGGTCCGTCCTGTCTCTTCTTTTGGCGCTTGTGGTCCTTGCGCCGAGAGCATCTCACGCGGCGGACCCAAATGAATTTTTGGTTTGGAACTATGACCAGCTCAATGATGGGAGCCTTGATTTGCGGGGGCGATTGTTTGTTCCCACGGATTACGATCCCTCCCAATCCTATCCGTTGGTGATTTTTTATCATGGTTTGGGCGAAGTGGGCACCAACAACACCAGCCAGGTGAATGGCAATATCAACAACCTGCTTGCGGCAGCAAAGAATCGGGATTTTTTCCTTTATGCCCCCCAGACATCCTCCGGTTGGAATGCCACCACGGTGCGTCATTCCATGCGGATGGCGGCCAATGCCCGTGAGGCCTACAACATTGACCCCACAAAAGTGTATGTGACGGGATTGTCATTGGGGGGTGGAGCGACATGGTTGGCGGTGTCAATGTATGCAGGCTCCATGGCTGCGGCCGTGCCCATCTGTGGCGTCAGCGCCGGAACAGGATTTCTCCCGAACGATCTTGCCGCCAAGCCGATCTGGGCATTTCATGCTGCCAACGATGGCACCGTCGGCGTGGGGACCTCGAGGTCAGCCGTGAACAGCATCCTTTCCGCCCGCCCGGAATCCACCATTAATTTCACCTCGGCGCAAAGTGGGAGTCCATATTATTCAGGCAGCACCAAATTCTACGATAAAGGCACGTTAAGGTACACGGAATATGCCACCGGGGGTCATGGCATTTGGGGGACGGTTTACAATGAGTCATGGGTGTATGACTGGCTTTTGTCCAAAACAGTGGACTCCCTGCTCTTACCTGAAGAGGAAATCATTTTTGATTTTGGCAACACGGAGATCGCCGGCACGGATAGCCAATCCCGACACATCAACGGAACCCCCTTTGGCTTGCATGGAACCCTGGGCGCGGTGATCCCGTTTGCAAAAACGACGGATGGCCGCAGCACAGGGACATGGATATCGCTTGTGGACGTTTTTGCAGGCCATGTCTCGGGTGGCATCAGTGCCGGAACGCCCTTTGATGCGGGCGTGGCCGATGATGGATGGATCACTCCCATCGATGCGACCGAGGAGAGCGGAGCGGGATTGATGTTGCTACAGGGCCTGCTGCCAGGAGGCGTCTACCGTGTGGAAATTTTTGCATCTTCGGCAAACAATGATTCCGGCCGCGGCCGCAGCACACGCTACAAAATTGGCAGCCAGCATCAGAATCTGGATGCAGCCTTAAACACAACAGGCACGGCAGTTTTCGAGACGGTGTCAGCCGACGCGGAGGGTGTTTTGGAATTGCGGGTGTTTCAGGATCCCGATTCTTCCTCAAGATACGGACAGATCAACACGCTGCAACTCAGTTTCCTGGAAGGCCCGAATGGCCCCATCAACTCATCGCCCACTGTGAATGCAGGGCCTGACAAAAATCTTATCATCACCATGGGCGGGACCGTGCAAACCACACTGGCCGGGGTGGTCACTGATGATGGTCTTCCTGAGCCGGTGTCCCTGACTTCCAACTGGACGGTGCTTTCAGCGCCCGCAGGTTCTTCCGTGGTGTTCGGAACCGCGGCTGCGGCAATCACCACGGCGAGTTTTAATGCTCCTGGCGAATATATCCTTCGGTTGGAGGGAAATGACTCTGACCGGACCGCGACCGACACGGTGGCTGTCACCGTCAATTTGCAGGGTGGCGCTCTGGGTGGGTTGGCTTTATTCAGTCAAAACTTTGGATCCACAGCCTCAACGAATCTCAGCCCGTATATCAATCCCACCAACCCGAATATCGGACAATTTAACGATCTGGGAACTTTGGATAACACAAGCAGTTGGCGGATCAATGCGGACGGAAATCTCGAACACGATCGCTCGGCGGGAAATGCAACTCATGCGGGGTTCACTCGAACAACAAAACTCGGCACGGACGTGAAGTTCTCACGGCTGGAATTCCAAGTCGGCATTTCCGGAACAAATGCTTTCACGGACATGGTGGTTTTGGATTTTGGCTCAGGTGTGGGGACCTCAGGATACAATGGCGGCATCTCGTCGGCCAGCATCGCTTACCGCATGGTTCTCAAAGCGAGCGGCTCGGGGAATTGGTATATTCGAATGACCGGCAACAAGGACACCCCGCTGATTCCTTCAAATGGCGCTCTGCATGATGTGGTTTGGTACATGAACAAAACTGGTGTGGAAAAAAGCTACAATGGGCCCGATGGGTTTGGTCATCTGTTACCGCACGGAACAAGTGACCTCTGGCTCGATGGAACCAAAGTGATTGTGAATGCTGCGGAATCTCCAAACTACCTTGCGACCACCATGAGTGAATTCCGCCTTCGCACAAGCACCAGCCAGACGATTGTGATGAAGTTGGACAATTTCCAATATTTTGACCAAGGGGCAGTGACGCCGACGGCGGATCCCTATCAGGAGTTTCTTGATGCTTATTTTGATGATGTTGAGCAGCTTGATCCGAACACCAGCGGCAGAAATGCTGATGCTGACGAAGATGGTCTGAAAAATCTCTTTGAGTACGGGTATGTCTTGAACCCACAAGTTGCTTCGAGCTTTGATCCCGTGTCATTATCCGAAAATGGCACCAGACTGGTTGCGCATTTCCAAAGAGATCCGTCTCGCACCGATGTGGCCCTGGAGCTTTGGGCCACGGACGACCTCAATGCCGATTGGAGTCTGATCGCAAGTAGCACCGCAGGCCAGCCTTTTGAGGATCTCACAGATGGGCTCCTTGTGATCAATGAAACCGGTACCGGGCTGAAGGATGTCGAGATTCAGGATGTTTATCTGAATGGCGATCCCGCCCACCCAACGCGTTTTCTTCAGTTAAGAGCCGTCTTCACCGAGCCCTAATAACACAAACGAATCTTTTGCGGGGACCCCCGTCCCCTCGGAAGACCATGGATGAGGCGGATGCAGAAAAAGCTCCCCCATCCCAAGTGTGCTGGAGGTTTCTTTTCACTGGCCTCCCACGGCATTTCCCAAAAAACTTGCCGCGCAACTTGGGGTTTCGGATGATCAGGGAGGTCGCAATTATTTACGCAAAAGATCACTTTTTTGTTGCATAAATAACCATCACTTGTTTGATACTTCCTTTGTCCACTCCGGTGGACAACAAAACAACCCCCCCTAAAAAATGAACAAACGCATCCCCCCCATGCGGATTGGCCAAGGCCCCTCCGCGTCAATGAACAACAAAACAAGCGGTTTCCGCTTTCGAAAAGCTCTCCAAATGGCTGTCGTCCTTGTGACAGCCCATGGTGGGACACTGATGGCCGCCGACTATTACGTGGATCCTGTCAACGGAAGCATGAGCAACCCGGGCACGGCGGCTCAGCCTTGGAGCACGCTGTCAGCAGTTTTTGCAGCGCTTCCTTACAAGGTCTTTTCGCCGGGAGATGTGATCCACGCCAGGTCGGGTTATCATGGGGTGTTCTACATCAAAGCTCCCCACGGGAACGGTGCCACCATCCAACCCGATTCCGGAGCCACACCTCAGATCAGCAAGTTCAGCGCCACAGGAGTGTCAGGCTGGACCTTTGATAATCTGGATGTCTGCCCGGAATTTCTGGCTCCCGGCAGCTATGACTCCGGCACTTTAGTGAACATCACGTCGTCATGCAGCAATATCACAATCACCAATTGCCGAATCAACCACGCCTTTGACACAACCGGGTGGACGGTTACGAATTGGCAGGATCGGGCGGACGGAACAGCCATTTCGGTTTCTTCCCCGAATTCGGTTGTTTCCAATAACACCCTCGAGAATATCGGCTTCGGGATTGCGATTGGCAGCACCGGAGTGAACGCGCTGGTCGCAAACAACACGATCACCAATTTTTTTAATGATGGGTTAAGGGGGTTGGGCGACTACGGCATTTTCGAATACAATGTGGTCCGCAACCCCATCGGCGCTGACAGCAACCATGATGACTTTTTCCAAAGCTGGTCAACGGGGATCAATCCCGTCACCGGAAAAGCGCAATCAGGATATGGGGTCGTGAAAGGGATCATCGTGCGCAACAACATGTTTCTGGAGCACGAGGACCCAGCCTCAGAGCCGCTGGCTGTGGAGTGTCAGGGCGCAGGGTTATTCGACGGCATGTATGAGGATTTTGTGATTGAGAACAATCTGATTGTCACCTCGGTCGTGGCCCATGGGATTTCGATTTATGGTGGAGTCAACTGCCGGGTGGTGAATAACACCATTGCTCTTGGAAAGTTGGCAACACCAAGTGACAAGGCGCGTGTGAACATCTACGAGCACAAGACGTATGATGATGATGGCGACCCCGCCACTCCAAAGGTCCCCTGGCCGGTTCCTGCCACTGGCAATCTTGTGAGCAATAATATCGTCTCCTATCCCGTGTCGATGGATGCCGGGACAGGCTCCCAAAACAACAATTTGGCCTCAAAAGATTATGCCAATCTTTTTAATGATTATGACAATTTTGATTTTACCACCAACCCGGGCTCACCGGCCATTGATGCTGGAACGACCGTGAATGCTCCGTCTGTGGATATCGACGGCAATCCCCGGACTGCGCCTTATGACATCGGGGCCTATGAGTATTTTGAAGAGAGCGGGGTTTTTGCCTACGAGGGATTTGTGTATGACCCGACGTCCAATGTCTCTACGGCCCCAGACTCAGCAGATGACATCGGATTACTGGGAACCACATGGACGGGTTCAAATGATATTGTGGCCCCCGGCCTGAGTTATCCCGGTGTGGATGCCATCGGCAATGCTCTGGCATTCACCGCGAATGTGGGTTCCGTGCGGGATTTGGACATGGCAGCCTTCGGTCCGGATTTCACCTTTGTTGACGGAGACGGAGTGACACGGCTTGGCAAAGCGGGAACCACCGTATGGATCATGTTTTTGATGCGTGTTGATGCGGCAGATCCTACGGGAAGTCTGACAGCCGGCCTGAACCTCAATGGCCCTGCGTCCGGTGGTGTCACAAAAATCCGCATCGGCGATTTGGGCACCAATACGAATTGGGGCGTCATTCGGGGCGGGACATCCGCCTACAGCGCGGTTCCTGTCGTGAGCGGTGAAACCGTTCTTGTGATGGCCCGCCTGACTTGGGTTGCCGGCGCAGCCAATGATGAGGTTGATGTCTACATCAACCCGGCTCTCGGTCCCACTCCTCCCGCCAGCCCTTCCGCGTCTCTGCGCGGCATGGAAATTGGCCCTGTTCACTCCATTCAGATCAAAGGAAACCGAAATTCAGTGGTTGATGAAATTGCGATCGCCCCGGAATGGAGCGGATTCTGATATTTTGTTGAGGTTGGTGGAAACCGGCCGCCGGTCAGAAATGCCCGGCGGCCGTGTTTTTGGTAGTTGAAGAGGTGGAGATCCCCTCAGACGACATCTTGCCCATCCTGTAAAGGTTGATAGTCTTGCGGAGTGAAAGTGCTTTTCCTGACCAACGAATATCCCCCTCATATCTACGGAGGGGCGGGTGTCCACGTACAGTATTTGAGCCGTGCGCTCGCAAAACTCCTGACTGTTCAGGTTCGATGCTTTGGCGATCAAAATTGTTCGAATGGTCAACTTTCGGTCACCGGATTTCCGGCTCCAGCCGTCAATGGAAAATACCCGGAGGGTCTCCGCCCGGTTTTTGGGGCCCTGCAGCGCTGCCTGGATTTTAACACGGCAGGAATCGATGCCGAGATTGTCCATTGTCACACCTGGTACAGTCATTGGGCTGGTATTCTTGCAAAATTGAATTACGGGCTGCCCCTAGTGGTGACGGTCCACTCCCTTGAACCCCTTCGCCCATGGAAGCGTGAGCAACTTGGCGGCGGGTATGATTTTACCTGCTGGCTGGAGAAGACGGTGCTGGAAATGGCGGATGCCATCATCGCGGTTTCGAATGACACCCGTGAGGACCTGCTGCGCCTGTTTTCCCTCGATCCCACAAAAATTTCCGTGATCCACAATGGGATTGATCTCGAGGAATATCGTGCGGTGGAAAGCCGCGCTGCGCTGAAACGCTATGGCATCAATCCGGTCGAGCCCTATGTCTTGTTTGTGGGCCGAATCACCCGGCAAAAAGGCATCATTCACCTTGTCAATGCCATCAAGTCATTTGACCCGGGATTCCAGGTCGTGCTCTGCGCAGGGGCTCCGGACACTCCCGAGATCGCCGCGGAAATGAAGCAGGCGGTGGCTCAGGCCCAAAGATCCCGGGGAGGCATTATCTGGATTGAGGAGATGGTCGATTCCAGAGCCAAAGTTGAGCTCTACTCGCATGCGTCTGCCTTTTTGTGTCCGTCGATTTATGAGCCATTTGGCATCATCAATTTGGAGGCCATGGCCTGCAACAAGGCTGTGATCGCCACCAACACGGGTGGAATCAAAGAGGTTGTGGTCCATGGGGAAACCGGATATCTCGTTCCCATCGAACCAGCACCGGGTGGTTCCTTCGAGCCCGCCAATCCGGAGAAATTTTCCAAAGACTTTGCGGCTCGAGTGAATGAAATGATGGCTGACCCTGCGAAGCGCATCAAAATGGGCCAGGCCGGAAGAAAACGCGCGGAAGAACATTTTGGCTGGGATGCCATCGCATCGCAAACCGCGATGCTTTACCAAAGTCTGACAGGAAAAAACTCATGAAATTTGTTGATCAAGTCCGGGTGCATGCCAAAGCCGGCGATGGAGGCAATGGATGTTGCAGCTTTCGCCGCGAAAAATTCGTACCACGTGGAGGGCCGGATGGTGGTGACGGCGGAGATGGTGGCTCCATTATTTTGGAAGCAGATACCAACACCGACAATCTCTCGGCGCTGTATTATGACCCCAACCTTCGGGCAAAACGTGGCGTCCATGGCAAAGGCAAAAAAAAGCACGGACGCAATGGGGCCACGACCTTGGTGAAGGTGCCGGTTGGCACGCTGATTTATGCTTTGCCTGATGATGCGGGGTTGGGTCGCACGGTTCTGGATGAGGAGTTGGGGGAGGAAGTTCCCCAACCCGCCCATCGTCCCGATCTGCGAACGATGCAGCCCATGGCTGATCTTTCCGTCGCGGGGGAGCAATTTGTGCTCTGCGCTGGCGGCGGCGGCGGCAAGGGCAATGTGCACTTCAAGAGTTCGACAAACCGCGTCCCACGTCAAACGACAGACGGAGAATCCGGCGAAGAAGGTTGGTTTGCCCTTGAGTTAAGGACCATTGCCGACACCGGGCTGGTGGGTTTCCCGAATGCCGGAAAAAGCACACTCCTTGGCAACATTTCCGCCGCTCACCCCAAGGTTGCCGCTTATCCTTTCACCACCCTGAACCCGATTGTCGGCGTGGTGGACTTGGACGGATACGCCCGGACGACGGTGGCGGATATCCCCGGCCTCATCGAAGGGGCGCACGAAAACCGCGGCCTGGGCCATGAGTTTTTGCGTCATGTCATCCGCTGCCGACTGCTCCTCTTTGTGATCGATATGGCTGGCAGCGAAGGCCGCAATCCTGTTCAGGATTTTCGGACCCTGCGTGCGGAAATTAAACTCTATGACCCCACCCTGGCAGAAAAACCTGCGGCCATTGTCGCTAACAAAATGGATTTGCCCGGAGCGGAAGAGAACTTGAAGGTTTTCCGTCAGAAAACCCGTGGCCTCGAAATCATGCCCGTGAGTGCAAAAAATTTGGAGGGCCTTGAACCCGTCAAATCCCTACTCGCAACCTACTTTGGCAAACAGACCCATTGATCCAACTGGCAGATCCCATCACACTTTGGAAAACGCACGATTAATTATCACGAAGGTTGCCTTTGGAGGCTCCGGCATCGGCACCCTCCCGGCGGGTAAGGTCTGTTTTGTTCCGTATGTGATTCCCGGGGAGGTGGTCACCGCCCGGATTCTGCGTGACAAAAAGTCCTACGCCGAAGCCCGTCTCGAAACCCTTCACGAGGCATCCCCACAACGCATTCAGCCTCCGTGTCCCGTCTTTGGAACCTGCGGCGGCTGCCAGTATCAACACATTGCGTACCCCCTCCAACTCACGATCAAACGGGATCAGGTCATCGAGGTGCTCAACCGCATCGGCGGCATTGCCAATCCCCCCGTCGAACCCACCATCCCCTCACCTGAGGAATACGGATACCGGAATCGCATCAGCGTTCACAGCCGTGCAGGAAAAACCGGGTTTTTTGAGCGGGGCACCCGCAAGGTGGTCGATGTCGCGGAGTGTCCGATCGCAAGCCCCGGCGTGAATGCCAAATTGGCGGAGCTGCGAAAACAGAATCCGGAGGAGGGGGAATACGCCCTGCGGGAACCATCCGAGTTTTATGGATTCCGCCAGGTGAATGATGCGGCCGCTGAGCTTCTGCTCAGCGTGGTCGAAGACGTCGCAAAGCCCGGTGGCCGCCTTTTGGTGGATGCCTATTGCGGTGCCGGATTTTTTGCCCGTCGGTTGCAATCCCATTTCCAGGAGGTGATTGGCCTCGAGTGGAGCGCTGACGCCGTCCGGCATGCCCGCCGGGAGTCAGCCGCCAACGTGAGTTACCTCCAGGGCGACGTCATCGACCACCTCGAAACCGCCATGGCCGCCGCCCCCTCTGAGGAAACCACCGTCCTCTTCGATCCGCCCGCCGAAGGCCTGCCACAACCCGTGATCGATCAGATCTCCGGCAATCCCCCGGCCCGTATCATTTATGTCTCCTGCGACCCCGCCACCCTCGCGCGGGACTTGAAAAAACTCTCCCCCACGCATGCTCTCGTTCGTGTCTGTCCGGTTGACATGTTCCCCCAAACCGCTCAAATCGAGTGCGTCGCCGTGCTCACTGCCATCTAACCTCTTCTCATGACCAAAATGCTCAAACGTCGCTTTGGCCGCACAGGCCTTGAAATGCCGGTTTTTTC
>JBGTAR010000076.1:0-12608 GCA_041749815.1 Terrimicrobiaceae bacterium | reverse complement strand
GGGTTTCAGAATTGGCAGCGGCAGGATTGGGATCGAACTTTGCCTTGGCTGGCATCTCGTATTTTTGTTGCGCTTCAGCTTGGGTGAGGCCAATGCCGCCTGCCATGGCAAGGATTAGCAGAGTTTGTTTGATCCTTCCTTCTGACTTTGAGCCTTTAGTATTCTGATTCATGGGTATCTTTGGTGTTTCGAGCAAATGCTGACGATTGCAGGGTGGAAAGCGAGTGGTTGATGACAAACGGTGCTGAGAAACCGGATGAGCGGCTAAAATGCAGGGATTAATTGTTATTGGGCATCCTCAGAATAATCGCGTGTGCGTTTTCCAATCACGATGTCCTCGGCGGTTCCGGCGGCCCTCCGGAGGTCTTTTCCAAAAATTGTTCCGGTCTGGCTGAACCACCGTCCGACACTGCGCACCGCCCGCCTGGGCCATGGCTCGCGGACCGTCACAAGCTCCGTGCGTCCATCGACGTCCTCCATCCGGAATCTATGGAGTCTGAGTGGATGCAGGACCTCCCCGGTGGCGGCTGAGATGGTCAACTCCCCCAGATAGCTTTTTTGGTCATTAAACAATCGCAGTGACCAAGCCGGAACGCCGGCCATGGGATTGGTTTTGAGTTCGTAGTCAGCCCGTTGAAACCTGAAGTTTTCTTTGCGGGCGGCGCGTTTGGCAATGTTCCAGGCGGCGTTGGAGTCCACATTGATGACGGTGAAATTCACCTTCTGGGCATGCGGTTCGAGGCCGACCTCTCTGGCGGGAATTTTTCCAAAACCAATGTTGCCCTGATCCTGAATGAGGGTTGTTTGCAGTGTGCGATCAAGGAGGCGACCCCGGTAGAGAACCCATGTCTCTGGCTGGGGAGTTCCCCCAGTTCCCCGTACAACAAACACATCATCAAGGGCCGCTTCTCCGCGCGAAGCGGTGAGTGACTGGAGGGCCTCGTAGGCGGTATCCTGGGCCATGAGGGGCAGGCAGCCAAGCCCAAGTGGCAAAAGATAAAGAATGTGTTTCATGGGACTCATGGATTGTTCGGTTTTTTGGCGGGTTCGAAGGGAACCAGCTCCGCTTCGGATGGGATTTGCCCATCTTCCGGGAGGGGTGGGTTGATGAAGTTTTCCGTATTGTTCATGCCACGAGCCCGCGATTTTTCCCGCGCGTTGGTATTAAAGAGGGCCCGTTCATCCATCACGATTTGTGGCTGGATTAACAACACAAGTTCCTTGCGCTGTTTCTTCTTGGAAACGCCCTTGAAGGCCAGCCCAACAATCGGGATGTCCCCCAGAATCGGGAATTTGCGCTCCGTGTTTTCTTCGCGTTCGTTGATGAGACCACCCAGCACCACCGTGTGTTTGTTTGGGACGGTGACAGATGTTTTGATTTGTTGGGTTCGCACACTCTGTGCTTCGACTCCCCCAATGTTACGAATCAGGCCAAGAGAGTCATTCTTTTGGGCAATATCAAGAGTCACCTCATTGTCACTGTTGATCAGGGGCACGACTTCAAGTTGCAGAAGCACATCTTTGTAATCAATGGTCGCCGTAAGAGCTGTGCTGTTCGCTTGGTTTGGGTTCACTGTGCTGACCGTGCTTTGCGGCACGGGGATTTGCTCGCCAACCGAAATCACGGCCTTTTTATTATTCGAGGTGTAAATCGTGGGACGCCCGAGCACCTTGGTTTTTCCTGAGGACTCCAGAGCGGTGACGAGAACATCCAGGGTCTGGCCAAAGGTCCCAAAAAGTGCCAGTCCCGGGGTGTTTTGCGAGGAAGCGAGAAAGTTGGCAGCTGTGGCAGGATTAAGGAGTTGCTGAATGCTTGGGCCTCCGACTCTCTGATTGCTGGCAATCGCTCCCTGGTCGCCCGTGAGATAAAAGTCCGCCCCATATTGGAGGTCATCAGTGACATCCAACTCGATGATCACGACGGAGAGGTAAACCTGGATGGAGGGCTTGTCGAGGCTGTCAATAACCGACTGAATACGATCCAGACTTTCCGGGGGAGCGATGGCGATGATGGTGTTGTTTCGCTGATCCGCGATGAGACGGGTCGTTCCGACTGTGACTGTGAGTGGCAGCACTTTGTCGCCTTTTTCCTGAACAGTACCCAGAACATTGGTGGCCCCGCCGGAATCCGAGGACGAGTTGTTGAACTGCTGATTGTTTGAACCATCCTGCATGGCGTTTGGGTTTGTGGGGTCATCCGAGCCGTCCGAATTGTTTTCATTGGTGCCCTCTCTCAAGCTGCTGGCAAGGGCCGGCAGGATGTCTCCAACGGAAACATAACGGAGTTTGAATTCTGCGGAGGGGGCCTCATCGGATGCGACGTCAAAGCTGATCACCAACGTTTCAAAATAAGGAAAGACGGCCGGATTGCAGATCACGATGACCCGATTCGTGCGTGTGTCGGCTGCGAACTCGACCGGACTGCCCTGGCCGAAACTGGTGCGCAGTTTTCCGCTGGCAGAAAACGACCCGTCACCGGAAGGTTGTGCGGAGTCCGCGTTGAGCCCGAGAACTTTGCCAATCGTCTCGACCACCCGGTCCGCATTGGCGCGCAACATGGGCACAAAATGTGCGGCGACCTCCTGCGGCGGGACATCAATGAGATTTTTCATCCGAATCATTTCATGAACCACGTTGGCACTTTCGGTGATCAGGAGCGCATTGGCGCTGTTCACAGCGACCACACTTCCGAATGGCGGTGTGGGCGCAAAGTGCTGCGTGAAGATGGGCGTGGCCTCCTGTGCGGTCATAAAATTGAGCCGCATGATGTAGCTGATGAGTTGCTCGCCGACAGGAAGCTCATCACCCTCAGCGAACACTTTCACTCCCTGGCTCCGTGGATTTTTGCCACCTGCGATGCTGATCACTTTGACGCTGTTGCCCGGTCCCGGCACCATGACAAAGCCATTCAGAAGCAGAGACGCCTCGATGAGTTCCGCTGCGGCCTGGCGGGTGACCGGCTCGGTCACATTGATTTGGATCGTGGTGTCAGGCAGTGAGCCTTCTCTGAGTACTTGTTTTCCGGTGAGTTGCTCATACATGGCCAGCACATCGCCGATTGGATTGTTTGCCAACTGGATCAGGGTGTCATTTTTCTCTCCCTGGGCCCAGGCAGGGGTTTGCAGGCTGATCGTAAGTGTCAGCAGGATGGCTAGCAGCGAGTGGGTGGCTTGGAATTTCATTCAGAGATAACGGCAGGGTTGTTGGGCGCCATGGGGCTTGGGACCTGGGATAGAACCGAGTCGTCATATGTGATCGTGCCCTCTTGTCCGCCCATTTCGATGACGGCCGAGACATTGCGAGGATCGGGGGAGAGTTGGATGCTGACCAAGCGTATGCCAAGGTGATTGTCTTTGGCCCGGATGGGGATGCGCTCGCCGGTGCTGATTTTTGTGGCTAGAACCACGGATTCGTCTCCCATCTGAAGCACACTCACAATCCGGTAGTCACTGGTCCACTCGGAACGGACTTCGACATGATCCTCAAAGGTCGGCAGGACAAAGGGCGAGCGTTGGCGCATGGCGTCATAGCGCTCTGGTGGGAAGGCCACCGGCGGGAATGGCTCCGCCTCCTGGGCGAAGGTCGCACCAGCTGCCAAAAGGAACAAAATCACCCGCGTCATGGTGTCGCCTCCGGACTTTTGCGAAACCATCTCTGGATCTCCATTTCGCATTGAATATTGGGAGGATCCTCCGCGCTTTTGATGCTGAACCGGGGGACCACATCGAAGAGCGTGGGCGTTTGAAGTTTCGCCATAAACTGAACAAACCCGGACCATGGCCCGACGATTGCCAGTTTTGCGCCCACCGGGGAATAGAACGGCGTCTCAGCCAGTTGGAGTAACTGCACATCCGAGATTTTGAGGTCAAAGGTTTTGGCCAATTGTTGAAGTTCCTCAAGTTGAGTGACATTGTCCTGCCGCGCTGCGCCCAGAGCGGGCTGATTGTCCGCCAACCACTGCTTGCGCACCGCCCAAAAGTCTTTTTTGCTCATCCATCCCTGGGCCGCTTTCAACTCGGCCTGCAACTCGGTGTGTTTGCTTTTGTTTGCACGATTGGCCGCTGTCAGCTTGGGAAGAAACAGCAGGTTCAGCAAAACAAAAGCAACCCCTGCAAGCAGGAACGCCAGTGTTCTTTCCCGTGTGTTAAGATTCTTCAGGATCGGCATCGCGATAAGCTCCTTCGATGGTTCCCGTGATAGAAAACCGGGTGGTGTCATTTGGCAAGGGAATCGGCTGCGGTGCCTCATCCCAGGTGATATGGTTTAATGAATCGGCATCTTCCAAAGCCTGAATATAACCAAAGGCTTCGCGGGCTGTGGAGGACTCCCCTCCGATTTCAATACGATCACCAGTGATTTCCATTCTGGTGAGGCGCACCCCTTGCGTCGGCAGAGCGGCCATGGTCCGATAGAGGATCTCCAGCGGGTAAGTTTTGGCGTCCAAAGCCGGATTCAGGGCATCCATCCAACGGGCCGTGTTCTGCATGTCGGCGACATCAGGCATGATGCCATCCAACTCGGACTTGAGGCGGGCATTGGCTCCGGAGCTCAACACAAACGTGAACAGTTGGATGGCCACGAAGACCGCATAAAGGGCCGCAAGAGCCAAAACCCCAAATTTTATTCTGCGCTGGCGTTGTCGGGAGAGGCGTTGGGCCTTCACCGTGCGCGGGGTGAGCTCCATTTTGGATTCGGGCTCCACAAGGTGTCCAATCGGCATCCGTGAAACACCCACCCCCAACACCGACTCGATGGGAGGGCTTGGGGTGTTATTCCAATCCCCAACCAGCACAAACGAATCCATGCCTGAGACCCATTTTTGTGCGACGGCCATCATGATTGTTGCTCGAACATCTTGCAGGCATTCCGTGGTGAGGTCTCGATGGGGGAGGGGCTGAAAATAAACCACGCCTTCCTCATCCGTGATGGTCAGGCTGACGGTGCCAAGCGAGCGCCAGACCGACACCGTCCGGGGGGGGAGGTCCAGACAGCGGGGCATGGCCTCAAAACGGGCGGATGTCTCCACCTCAATTTGAGGGGGGATGGCATTTTGCAAAATGATGATCTGCACGAGCAATCTGGAGGGTTCGCGCCGAACGATCCGGTGAGTCCAGACTTGATCCTCCCTCAAAAGTTGGCGGCGTTCGCACTGCATGCGGAGGAGGTCCGGCACCGTCGATTCTTCCGTGGTCTCAAGCCAAAAGAGCTGACAGGTCACCATTTTCGTCGGCAGGCAGACGGTGGTCACATTGGCGGGTGGTTCGTTGTCCTCTGCCGTTAGGGTGCGCACCTTCGCAAAATCTCCCGGAGTGTTCTGAGTCCAGATTTCCCAATCCGATTCCCCGGGGATCAGCCAAACCTGAGCCGCCGAGGCGGATGGCTTGCGGGACTTTGGCAAATGGAGTGGCTGGGATTGCTTTGTGTCCATCACCACTCCCTCCATTCCAGAATTACAGGCGGGGTATCAAGCCGACAGATCGCTTCGATGTTACGAGAGGCCTGCCCGAGTGTGCCCGTTGCGCGCACGCGCCGGACCTTTCCGCCCATGGAAACCATTCCCCCCAGTGCCTGGAACTCTTTTTCGGTCATTCCCATGGCCAGCCGGGCGGCTTCCATGTCCCGGATTCCCGGGCCTTCGCCGGATTGTCCCTGCATGAGAGCGCGGGCGCTGGAGTCCCCTACTTTGCACACCACTTTGATCAGGTCCACCGGGGCACTCGTCAGGTCCAGGGTGCCATCTCCATAGATGGTAAAATAATCCCGCCAATTTTCTTTGTTTCTGACCACAAGATCGAAGTTTAGAACACTGGCCATCTCATCAACAGAACGAAAAAGTTTGCCGGATGGACCCGGGCGTCCCGCCATGCGGTATTGATCCGCTTTGGCACCATTCAGGCGGCGGGTTGTGCCCGGCTCGACATAATCGAGCAGGCTGTCCAGCACGGTGTCCGCCTCCACATCATTCAGTCGCCAGAGTCGAAACAGGGCACGCAGCGTTTCACGGTCCTGGCCCGCGAGGAGTTTGTTGATGTTGAGTTTGCCATTCTCGCTCACCACCACAATTTCCAGTTCTCCTCCATTGGGGAACTTCCGGGTTTGACGTTTGCCATTGGCAGGATATTCAGGATTTCTCCCCATGGTGGTTCCTGCGTAGGCCAGGGAGGAGGCGATAGCGACCCGCTCCAACGCGGAAGACGTTCCAATCGTGATATTGAGCAGGCGCATGAGCCCAAGAATGGAAAAGCACATGACAAACAACGCCCACATCACCAAAAGCAACGCCTGACCACTGGTTTTGGATTGCGCTCTCATGTTGTGCCTCCCTGGACGGGCGGGACCCAAAGCACTTTCGTCTCACTGCGCACATCTCGCACCTGCTCACAGACCAAAGTCAATTCAATGAGAGCCGGGCGCACCTCGCTGTCCACCCAGCGATCCTTCCACGCCTTCGAAGCCGCATCAAAAAAGCGGGCATTGACGCTCCGAAAATCTGCCACCAATTCCAGCCAGGGAATCTTCGCTGCAGCTTGCAAGATCAACTTGGAATCAAAGGTGTCCTCAGGAAATTTCTCCGCCGGAACAAACCGCTTCATACAAACCCGCCAGGAGGCGTCTTTTCCATCCTGCCGCATCGAAAGCAGCACGATCATTTTTTCCGATTCCGGTTCTGACATCCAGGTCAGGAACCCCGGGGCGTTTCGGACAATGATGAGGTATTCTTTCACCCCACCGAGTTCGATCAGTTGGCCGGTGAGACCGGCATTTGGCGGGAGGTTGCGAAACCCGCCGCGCAGGATGTCGGTCAGGTTGGTGATTTCGTCCTCACGGCTCGCGCTGTTATCGATCCTCAGCACCGTCTTTAACGATGTCTGCACAACCATAAATATGCCGCCGACAAGGATGACCAGGACACCAAGTGCCACCATCACCTCAATGAGTGTGAGTCCGCTCCGGCGGGAGAAATGGCTAGGGAGAAACATAGGTCCAGAGCTCCGCGATCACTTTGTTGTCACGTGTTGTGTCCATGGCGGTCACGGTGACTTTGAAAATATCATTCAATTCCCTGCCATCAGTCAGCTTAACGGCTTCGGGTTTGGTTTCTCTCTGATAGCTGACATGAAACGCGTCTGCGGGAAATTTTTCCACCTGGGAATTGGGGGTCAAAGCGAGGGCCTCATCGAGAAGGCTCTGCATGTTGAGACGTGTGTTGGTGTGCATCTGTTGCCGGTAGTTGGCATCCAAGCCGGCGCTAAGAGATTTGAGCAGGCCAACAACGGCCACGATAAAAATGGAAAGCGCAAGAACGACCTCCAGCAACATGTATCCCCGATTGGTTTTCATCGGATGAAGAAAGTTTCCTCCTGATCCCAGCCGGTGATCGCACTGTATGTTTGAGAAAAATAAGAATCATCTTTGCGGAACATGACCCGGATTGGTTCACTGAGGCCGCTGGGCGAAAAGTACCAGACATGGCGTTTTGGTGTGGCCCATTTTTCGTCCGGCCATCCGGCCATTTGGAACTCAATGTCTTTGGAGAGGGTGAATTCTGAAAGCGGCGTTCTGTCTGGGTCTTCCGCAGGTCGCTCAAGCGTGAAACCATTTTGAGTGATGATAATCTGGTAGGGGCGTTGCTCAGTGAGGGCGTTGCAACGGGCGGTGATCGCCATGGCCTCAAGCATGCGGGCCGGAGCTTTGAGTTGCTCGGCCTTCATCATACTGGTCAATACCGGCGTGGCAGCGCCAATGAGCAACACCGTGATTGCCAGAACCATGACGATTTCCAGGATCGTGAATGCCTGCATGGAACACTTCGAGGCAATTTCCCCCTTCCAGGTTTTGGACATCAACTCCCTGCTGGCACCCTCGCGGTTCATATCTACCAGTTTCCCATGATTCGGTCATCATTGGTCTTGTTCGGTCCAAGAGACCAGAGGTCGAAGCTCTTCGGGTTATGCTTTCCAGGTTTTTGGTACTGGTAGGGGCTGCCCCAAGGATCAAGCAGCGCTTCGCCTTTGAGCAATTGGATCCAATTTCGAGGTTTCGGCGGAGTGGTTGGAGGCTCGACCAGGGCTTTCAGCCCTTGGGTGGTTGTCGGAAAATCCAAGTTTTCCATCTGATAAACCTTCAGTTGGGTGCCAATGGCTTCGAGGTCGCTTTTCACCCGGGTGTTTTTGGCCACCTCAAGGTTTCCCATCAGGTAATAAATGCCGGCTGACATCAGAACGACGATGATGGAAAGTACGAGCATGATCTCAACCAGCGTGTAGGCGCCGGTCCGGTTCGGAAGGATATGTGTTTTTTTCATAGTGTTGTTGGATGAGATTTTATTGTCCGCGGAGACCTGAGACGGCCTGGAAAATTCCCCCCATCATGGAGTAGGCCACAATGCCGACCACACCGGCCATCACAACAATCACTGCAGGCTGAATGAGACTTGTGAGGGTGGCGATTGCGGTATTCAAATCTTTGTCATAGCGGGCACCGGTTTTTTCCAAGGCTTGAGGGAGGTTGCCAGTTTGCTCACCGAGAACCACCATGTCCACAAAGATGGAGGGAAAGGCCTTGGTTTTGGCAATGGCCCGCGAGAGGGGAATGCCTTCACTGACATCATCCGCCACCACGCCAAGGACTGATTTTAGATACACATTCGGAGTGGCGGCATTGGTCAGTTTGAGAGCCCCGTGGAGTGCGATTCCATTCGAAGTGAGGGTGGCCAGCGTTTGGGCAAATTGGGCAAAAAATTTGGCGCGCAGAATGGCCCCCACCAAGGGAATCCGGAGTTGGAATTTATCCCACCATCGACGGCCCCATGACGTGCTGATCACCCAGCGAAAAAGGAAGGCCATGGCCACAATGCCAATCAAAATCAACCACCACCAAGCCCCCAAAAACCGGCTGGCCGAAATAAGAACGGTGGTGGCCAACGGTAGTTTGTTGCCCGTCGTGCCAAGCAGCATTCCCAACTGGGGCACAAGGTAGCTGACAAAAAGCACGATGAGCATGAGACCGGCGAAGCCGATAAATGCGGGATAGACCAACGCCCCAACCACCTTGCTTTTAAGCTCAGCGACCAGCTTTTGGTATTCGAGGGTGCGCTTCAGAATGGCATGCAGGGCACCACCCTGCTCGCCAGCTGCGACCAGATTACAGAAGAGCTCACCGAAACTCGGGGAGGCCTTGCGCATGGCTGCGGAAAACGCCACCCCCTCGCGGACCTCACTCCGGAGATACGCGGAAACCAGCTTGAGGGAAGACTTGTCCTGGCGGTTCTCCATGATGCGCAGCGCCTGTTCGAGTTGCATCCCGGCTTCGAGCAAATCACTCAGCTCCTCGGTGAACTGCATGGTTTGTTTGGCGCTCAGCCGGTAACCGCCTTTTGGTAGTGCATGGTCGCTTGGGCTTTCGGTTTTGGTCTCCAGTTTTTCTCCCCGGGCTTTCAGCCAGAGAGGTTGAAGATGATCTCGTTCAAGTTTGTCACATGCCTCCGCCCGCGACCTGGCTTCGATCTCCCCGCGCTTCCGGCCCCCGCCGCGTTGCACCGCTTCGTAAGTAAACGCAGGCATCTTAGTGACCCCCCTCCGCAGCCGTCACCCGCAACACCTCTTCCAGAGTGGTGACGCCGGCCAGGACGCGATCCCAGCCATTTTGTCTCAAAGAGCCCATCCCTTCCTCAGCCGCCACCTCCTGCAAATCATTGTAGGCCGCCCCTTTGGCAATCATGTCCTGAATGCGCGGAGACACCAGGCAGATCTCGAAGATGGCGGTCCGTCCCTGGTACCCGGTCTGGCGGCAGGCGTCACACCCGACAGTTTTGTAAATGACTTTACCCGGCGGGATGCTGAATCCCATGCTTTTCAGGTGACCCTCGGGATAATCGGCCACGGCCCGGCACTCTTCGCAGAGTCGGCGAACCAAGCGTTGGGCAAGGAAGGCTCTCACCGACGTGGCGACCAGAAATGGCTCGATCCCCATGTCGATCAGTCGCGTGATGCCACCAATGGCATCATTGGTGTGCAGGGTGCTGAAAACCAAATGCCCGGTCAGCGCCGCTCGAATGGCGATTTCCGCTGTCTCGACATCGCGCATCTCACCAATCATCACAACATTGGGATCACCTCGCAGAATTGCCCGGAGGCCGCGGGCGAATGTGAGCTCAATCTCCGGTTTGACAGCAATCTGCAACACCCCGGGAAGCTTGTTTTCGACGGGATCCTCAATCGTCACAATTCTCCGCGACTCATTATTCAGCGACGTCAGAAACGTGTAAAGTGAGGTGGATTTTCCACTGCCTGTTGGGCCGGTGATGAGAATAATGCCATTGGGCAGGGCAAGGAGCTTGTCCAAACGCCCCCGGTTTTCTCCATCAATCCCAAGCCGTTCAAAAGTGAACTTCTGCTGACCGAGCAGACGAAGGCTGATGCTTTCGCCCGTGACCGTTGGAATCGTCGCCACCCGCACATCAATGGGCTGCCCCTCAAATTCGAGGGCAATCCGTCCATCCTGGGGAAGCCGGCGTTCGGCAATGTCCAGGTGGGACATGATTTTAACGCGAGCCACCACGGAGTCCTGCAGCTTGCTGATTTGGGCCGGCACGGGCACCTCATGCAACATGCCGTCCACCCGGTAGCGGATGCGCAGCCCTTCGTTCAAAGGTTCAAAATGAATATCGGTTGCCCGTTCCATGAGGGCCTCCCGCATGATTTGATTCACATACTTGACCACTGAGGCTTCGGAATCCTCCTCCGCATCGAGTTCCTGGACCTCATCTTTCAGGTTGTCTAAAATTTCATCGTCTTCCCGCCCTTCGAGAATTTCCTCAAACGTGTCGGCTCCGATCCCATATCCCCGCCGCAGGGCCTGAAGAATGTCTCGCCGGGTGTGCATGGCCCATTTCACCGGCTGACTCAAGGATTGGGCCAACCTCTGCTTGGCCAATAAATCGAAGGGGTCAAACGTCAGCACCTGGAGGTTCTGCTCCTCCTCACCAACAACCAGCAGTTGATGCTGCAGCGCCAATCGCAGGGGAAAGCGTTTCAGGATCTCCGTCGGTGCCACCGCCGGCTGGGATGACCACCAGGGCAAACCACAGGCCTTGGCCACATGCTGCAAAAACGGGCGTTCCTCAACCACTTCGGCTTCCAGCAAGGCTTGAATCGGGGAACGCTGGCGGTCCAGGGCCTCGGCAGTAATCTTGGCACACGCCTCAGGATCTCCACCCCCGGCGATTGCGGCCTCAACCAAGATATCCCCTAGGAACTTCACGTTGAAGCACTTACTTTATGCAACAAAAAAAGGCAAAGGAAAATGGACCAAAGGCCCTTGAAGCCATGACCAACGGTGGTCGGAAACGCGCTGGCACGCGTCCCGAAGAGCATTGGCTTCCCAGAATCCACATTTGCCAGCATTGCATCCCTGTATCGACATCACAGGGAACCTGTGAATTGTTTTGCATTCAGAATATCAGGATAGCTAGGACTGCCCCCTGACTCGTTCAATCATGAGCTCCTGCTTGGAGCATTCAAGCGCTGAGTCACCGAATGCCCGGGTTGTCCGCAGAAATTTCGTAAAGCAAACGAGCCCCTTCGGTTCCTTTGACGCTGACGGCAAAAACCAGTTGTCCGTCCTTCACGATTGATGGCACCTTTTCAACTCGCCGACCGCCCACGGAGAGTGCCCAAACAGTGAAATCCCCGGGTCGCTCCATTTTCACGGAGATCCGGGCCGAGCCGTCCCGCACAAGATGCGGCAGCCGGCCCCAATCGAGCAAGGTTTGCCGGGCACCTTCGCCATACCGGATGTCCGTGTTTTGCAAATCGGTGAGATGGGTAACCAGAAGTCGCCGGGAGCTTTGGATGGGGGACTCGTCGAGGCTGTTGATAAAAACCGTCGCTCCCATGGTGAGTTCGTCAATCTGGATGCCCGCTGATGGTGCCGACAGGGATTTCCCAGGGTCGGCGTATCCACCGGCGCTTTTGGGCGAATCGATGATGAAGATCGTCTGCTTCGGGTCAACCGTGATCTGTCCGGTCTCAGACCGAATCACCGGGGTGGGGGATAGGCCCAATGTTGTAAGAAGATCGCGCAGGGCGGGCACGGCTTTGGAAGCATTTGCAGGAATGGTTCGAAATTTGGATGGCACGGTTTCGCCCGGTCGTGTGACGATGCTCCCAACCCGCGTGAGCCAGGCCGCCGATCGAAGGGGCGAAACGCTTTGACCCGGGATTGGGTTGCGGAGGTCTTTTTCCGGAAGCAGCGTGGCAATCGCTGTTGGTGCGGCGGTCAAATCGCGCCTAAGAAAAAGGAAGAGCGTCAATCGGTCGGCAGCCAGGTTGAGCGGGTCTCCCGCGAGATCGAAATAGCCCATGGGCGCTGCATGAAAGAGATTCGTAGCCCCGTGACTATATGCAAACCGCCACATGGCGTCCCAATTTTGCAAGGCTCCCAAAGCCCCAGTAAGAATTCCTCCGACCCCGCGAAACCGCCCCGGCCCGGAATAGTTGTATTCCGTGATGGTGAAGGGTTTTCCAAACAGGCGCACCGTCGCTGAGGCCACTCCCCCCGATGCCCCGGAAGTGATGGGATTGGCGTTGGGCGACGAACTGGGCAGC
>JBGTAR010000075.1:0-5448 GCA_041749815.1 Terrimicrobiaceae bacterium | reverse complement strand
CACAGCTTGTTGCAAAAGTTGCGGCCCTCAACAATTTGGTTTTCATCGAACCGGATATCCTGGCCCTGCGGTGCGATCCGCAGGAGTCCAAATCGCAATCCATCCGCTCCAAATTTCGCAATAAGATCCAGAGGGTCCGGGGAATTTCCAAGTGATTTGGACATCTTGCGGCCCTGTTTGTCTCGGATGATTCCAGTGAACACCACCTCGCGAAAAGGCACCTCGCCGGTGTATTCCAAACCGGCCATGATCATCCTCGCCACCCAGAAGAAAATGATGTCAGGCCCGGTCACCAAAACGGACGTCGGATAAAATTTTGCCAACGTCCCCGCATCCATCGTCTCATGCGCCCAGAGCCATGAGGAAAACCACGTGTCAAGCACGTCGGAATCTTGAACCCATCCCTCTCCCGGGCTTTCGATCTGACATTTGAAGCTCGACGGATCCGCATTGTCGCCAAAGGTCCAAACAGGAATGCGATGCCCCCACCACAACTGACGGCTGATGCACCAATCCTGAATGTTCTCCAACCAGTGATCATAAACCTTCTCCCAGCGATCCGGGAAAAACCGAATGAGTCCGTCTTTGACCGCCGCTTTGGCCTCGGACGTTTTGGGATATTTCAAAAACCACTGTTCACTCAAGCGTGGCTCCACCGGGACATCCGCGCGCTCGCTGAAACCCACCGTGTTTTCGTAGGGCTCCTCGCGGGTCAGGATACCAAGTTCCTTCAGCCGCTCAACAGCCTCCACCCGCGCCTCAAACCGGTCCAACCCGGCAAAACCATCGCCGGCCAAATCGTTCAGCGTGCCATCCGGGTTCATGATATCTATGATCGGCAGGTTATGACGCTGCCCGATCTCGTAATCCGCCTTATCATGGGCCGGCGTCACTTTTAGCACCCCGGTTCCAAATTCAAAGTCCACCGCGTCATCGCCCACAATGGGGATCGGTGTGCGCTCATCCAAGGGCAGTGGACGCAGCACATGTTTGCCAATCAATCGGGTATAACGCGGGTCATTCGGATTCACCGCAAGCGCGGTGTCGCCCATGATGGTTTCCGGCCGCGTCGTGGCAATTTCCAAAAACGTGCCGGGTTCTTCAACGACCTCCAATTGGAAATAATAGAGAAATCCCTTCTGCGGTTTGGGAATGACCTCTTCATCTGAAAGCGCCGTTCGGGAAACCGGGCACCAATTCACCATGCGTTTCCCACGGTAAATGAGACCCTTTCCGTAAAGGTCCACAAAAACTTCCTGCACCTTGCGGGCATAAGCCTCATCCATCGTAAAACGCTCGCGGGCCCAGTCACACGAACATCCCAGCTTTTTGAGCTGATTGATAATGATGCCGCCATGTTTCTCTTTCCACTCCCAAACGAGTTTTAAAAAGTCCTCACGTCCAACATCATGACGGGTCAGCTTTTTCTCTTTCTTCAACTGACGTTCAACAACCGTCTGTGTTGCAATTCCGGCATGATCGGTGCCCGGAAGCCACAGCACTTCAAATCCTTGCTGCCTCGCTCGTCGCGCCAGGATGTCTTGGATCGTGTTATTGAGCACATGCCCGAGTGTTAGAACTCCCGTGACATTCGGTGGCGGAATAACAATCGAAAATGCTGGTTTGGGGGATGCGGGATTCGCGGCGTAAAAACCGCTTTCCGTCCACCATTGGTAAAGACGGTCCTCAACGACCGCCGGTTCGTAAGCTTTTGTGAGTTCGGACATGCAGCCAAACACTGTGCGCCAATTTCCCCATCCAGCGCAAGCGCGGGGAATGGATTGATTTTCCCAAGGTAGGGAGCCGCAGTCTCCGCCTTCGCAAGGCCTATGACGTGACACGCCTTGCCCGCCGACTCTTCTCCTCATATTCCAAAGCGCCCTGGCCATGTTCAAACAAAACCTTGCACACCACAAAATTGAGCTTAAATCTACCCATGGCAATCGAGTTGCCGACGGTCCGCGTGAAGGGTTCAACCCACTCGTCCAACCAACGCAGTCAACCTGACTTCCTTGCCCGTCTTGCGGACGCCGGGCGCAACCGGAAGAAAGGTTATGTCAAAATCCCATCCCTCGCAGGCGATTCGTCGCTCTCTGCCATCACGTCCGAACATCGATCACCTCCGATCCACGGCAAAACGTCATCTTGACGAATTAAGGAAAATTGATCCGGAGGCCAAGCTCCACACCACCCAACTCCAACTTGCCAGGGAATATGGTTTTCCCAGTTGGCGTGCCCTCAAGGCCTATGTGGACGCTGTGCTTGCTCCGTCCGATGATTGGAGGACCCGCCCGGAATCGCTGCCTGAGGCCGCCGACCGGAAGGATATTGAGCGTGTTCGGGAACTTTTGCAAAAACCGGATGTGGCTCAACATGATCTCGATCTGGCCCTGGCCCGGGGCCTCTGCGGTCAGGGTGACGATTCCACACGGGATGTGCGATTTGCCATCGCGGATCTTCTGATTGACGCCGGAGCAAATCCGAATGGTCAATATGGTGGAAACTATGGCCCCATTGTTTTTGCGATTTGCGAAGGCCTGGATGCAGACGCCTTGGAATACCTCATCGCCCATGGCGCTGATGTCAGTTTCGGCCCCATCTCAACAAAATATGGAATGCAGACACCGATGTCGCACACGTTCACTTATGTGAGGGGTCGCAATGCCGCCAAACATCGGTGTGTCGAACTGCTGATTCAGCAGGGCGCCGTTTATCAGGAATCTCCAGCTCTCTGTATTCATCGAGGTGATGTTGCCGGCCTGCGCGACGAAATCCAAATGGACCCCGGTTTGCTCCACCAATGTTTTTCGGAGTGGAATGGCATCGGTAACCTCAATCTCGGCGGTGCGACCCTCCTGCACTTTGCCATCGAATTTGGTGAGCGGGACTGTGTGGATTTGCTCCTCGATGCAGGCGCGGACATGAATCTCAAAGCTGAGGTGTGCCAAGGGGCTGGTGGGCAAACCCCCATCTTCCATGCCATCCAGTCTTGGAAAGGCGCTCATTTCTCGCTGCTCCGGCATCTTGTTCAGCGGGAGGGAGACCGCATCGATTGGTCCGCCAAAGCGGTCCTCAGGCTGCATGGCGAGAATGAACTTTCGGAGGTCAGCGCCCTCGATTACGCCGCGAGAAATGAACGGGAAAGAACGCTTCTCATCTCACTGGGGCTGCCGGTTCCTCCTCCGCCGCGAGCCCGGGATTTTCCTCCGGAAATTCTCAAACAATTCCGCGATGCTCTCCAACAGGGCGCCGGAAATCCCCATCTCGCTCACGCCATGCTCCACGAACATCCAGGCCTTGCCTCGAGCCGGCCTTGGGCTCCTGACTGGAATGGCACGGCAATCGAGGGACTGGCTGGCCGCTGTGTTTGGCATCGCCCTCACATGCACGAAATCGCGCGCATGCTCGTGGATCACGGCGCCGAGGCCGATCTCCCAACCCTGGCACGCTGTGGGCTGCTGAAGGAACTCCGTCAGCGTCTCCAAGATGACCCCTCTGTTATTGATCGACCCGACGACAAAGGGCGAACAGCTCTCTACCGTGCGTCCTGCGTGTATGGGGCATTTTCGCAGGGCGAGGCGGTTGCCGGGGAATTGATGCGTCTGGGGGCCCATGTGGATATCTGGACGGCCTGCACCCTGGGACTGGTTGATGACGTGCAAAAAATCCTCGCGGAGGACCCGGGGATGGCCAACGCCATGGATCCGGAAGGAATGCGCCCGCTCCATTGGGCCTGTCGCAATCGAAGAAACCGGGAGCACGAAACGGAAATTGTGAGACGCCTTTGTGAGGCCGGGGCTGATTTGGAAGCTCCAAACCCCACCGAAGAAGGCATGCATCCTCTCCACCACTGCGCGGAGTGGATGTCGCAAACCGCCACAGCAGAGCTCCTTCTCAAAGCCGGTGCGTCAATTGATGCCGTCGCCAAAGGCAGTGGGTTCACCCCGCTCGACTACGCCATTGATCGTGGCCGGCACCCAATGATTTCTTTTCTCTCCGAGCAGGGAGCCAAACGTGCTTCCCAACATGATGATCTTCCGCGGCAGTTTCTCCGGTTGGTGAGTGAAGGAAACGTCAACGACGTCCTCAACATGTTGGCAGCCCGGCCGGATCTGGTTCATGAAAAAGCCCCGCACCCGCTCTGGGGAGGGCAGCCTCTCGCCTTGCATGTGGCCATTGAGCGCGGACATGACGTCCTCTTTGAAATTCTCTTGGAAAAGGGCTCCAGCGTGGATGGCGTGGGGGCGGCTTATGATGGTTGGACTCCACTGTTACTGGCGCTTTATCACTCCCGAAGCGAGATGGTCTCGCGTTTGCTGACTCTGGGAGCTGCCGTCAATTTGCCGGAAGCTCTGCTGCTGGAGGATGACGCCAAATTTGAGGATCTCGTGAGAAAAAATCCTCAGGTTGTGCATGAAACGATGCCGAGCATTGCTTCGGCGATGCGTTTTGCAAGGACCGTGCCCGCTGCACAAAAACTCCTTTCCCTCGGAGTGTCCCCAACGCGCGGGGATCGATATGGCAAGACCCCCATCGAGTCAATTGCGGCTTGTGGAGTCCGGGTCTTGCCCGTGGTGGAATTTCTCATCTCCCAAGGAGTGGAAGCGCCCCCGCAGGTCCTCGCTGCCATGGGCCTGCTCGATGCCTTGATTCTGGCGGCCCATCAGGATCCGGAAATTGGTTTTGATCCTCGGATTGCCATCACCGCGATCGAGTCCGGTCAGATCGATATTCTCCGATGGATGCTGGAAGCTGGCCTTCCCGTGGATACACGTGACCCACAGGGGTCCAAAGGCACGCTCCTGCACACGGCCGCATGGAATGGGTCCTTGGAGGCGGCCACGCTGCTTGTTGAACATGGTGCGAATCTCGGCGCTCTGGATGAAGAATACGGCACACCACCAGCAAGGTGGGCACGAACGGCACTGGAACGGATGGGAAGGCAGTCCTGCCTTGCCGTGGCGGAATATTTGGAATCGCATGGGTAGGGGGGCGGCAGTCTCCGCCTTTGCAAGGCCTATGGCGTGACAAGCCTTGCCCGCCGACTTTTCTTCTCATAAGACGGACGGCGAGGGACCGCCATCCCTACCAACAAAAGAGGGCCATCCGGGTGCGGCATCTTATTCCTTTACTGGGTAGGGCGGGCAGTCCCTTGCCCGCCGACTTGATGTGATGGACGTGCTCTCCGCAGGCTTGCGGAGGGCGTATCGTCACCTCCGATCAAAGTGGCAATCAACCTCCCCCAAAATAAATCGCCCGCCCGGCCCGACTCACGTCCCAAAATACCGATCCCCCGCATCCCCCAGGCCGGGCACAATATACGCCTTCTCATTAAGCGTCGGATCCAACACCGCCAAATAAACGGGAACATCCGGATGACGTTTATGAAAAAGCTCGGCCCCCTGCTGACATCCGATCAACGCAATCAAGCTCAGCTTGGTGGCCCCC
>JBGTAR010000074.1:0-3946 GCA_041749815.1 Terrimicrobiaceae bacterium | reverse complement strand
GAAGAGGTTAACTTCAACCTCGGAAACAGCCGAACCACACGCAAAATAATAGAACGGTTTTCCGCGTCCTGCTGCACGGTCATAATGGATTTCAGGGGTTCGATAATATCCATATGCTGCTAGGGATACCCTCGCGAGGTAGGCCTCTTTGATGACGTCGGCAAACTTCAGTCGGAGGCCCGGGTTTTTGTCAGCCCAAATTTCGCCGCCTTCAAAATGAAGCGCACCGGCTTCAGGCCCCAACCGGGTTTGTGCGATGCCTTCCAAACGTGAACGCAGTTCCTGACAGGCGTTCCGGACGGCGGCCCCATTCAGGTCAGACCCTGAAGAAGCAGCCGTTGCCGAGGTATTCGGGATTTTGTCCGTCCGGGTTTGAGTGACACGAATGGTGGAGGCGGGGATTCCCAACTCTGCTGCGGCAATGCCATGAATTTTGGTGTGAAGCCCCTGCCCCATTTCCGTGCCACCATGATTCACCTGCACCGTACCATCCGTATAAATCAGGACCAGAGCCCCGGCCTGATTGTAGGGCGTGAAGGTGAATGAGATTCCAAATTTGACTGGTGTTTGTGCGAGGCCGCGTTTTTTGTACGGTGATGATCGATTGAAGTCATTGATCGCAATTCGGCGGGCGTCAAAGCCCGCAGAGCTTTTGAGCTGGTTCCACATCGTTTGAACCCGATTGTCGCCAATCTCCTGGCCGTAATGGGTCGCGTTGGTTTCCCCGGAGCCATGATACAGATTGCGCTCGCGCACAACTTCCGGCGCCAGTCCGCACCGTCGGGCGACACGATCCATGATTTCCTCGATGACCAACATTCCCTGCGGGCCACCGAATCCACGGAAGGCCGTGTGCGATGGCAGATTGGTTTTGCAGACGCGGCCACGAAACCTGACATTTGGCAGATAGTAGGCATTGTCCAAATGAAACAGGGCCCGGTCACAGATGGCTATTGAGAGGTCCAGGCTCCAACCCCCATTGCTGAACAAATCAACCTCCAGCGCAAGAATGTGCCCATCTTCATCAGCGGCCACTTCAAACCTTGCGAGGAAGGGATGACGTTTCCCGGTCATCTGAAAATCCTGATCGCGATTGAAACGCATGCGGGAGGCGCGCCCCGAGCGGGCCGTCGCAAGCGCCGCCAAGGCCGCAGGAGCGGCGGCTTGGGTTTCTTTGCCTCCAAACCCGCCGCCCATCCTTGGATTGTGGACCACGATGCGGTTGCGATCCCATCCCAGAACATGACCAACAATTCCCTGGACCTCGGAGGGGTGCTGTGTGGAGGAATGCACGGTGATCATGTCATCTTCGGTCCACTCCGCCCAAGCCGCCTGACACTCCAAATAAAAGTGATCCTGTCCGCCCAAGGCAAACTCCCCACTAAACCTAAGCGAACCGGTTTCCATGGCGGCACCGGAATCCCCACGGGAGATCGCATTAAACTCCGTGTGGTAACTCCCCTCACGAATGGCCTGAGCAAGGGACGTCACCGCAGGAAGCGGTTCATACGCGATCTCCAAAATATCAGCCGCAGCCCGGCAGGCCTCGGGAGTTTCCCCCACAATGGCGGCAACGGTCTGGCCCACAAACTCAACGGTGTTCACCGCCAGAAGAGGCTCATCCGGCCTCACGGCTCCTGTGTCATTCAGTCCCGGAACATCCTCAGCCATAAGAATGTCCAGCACCCCCGGGATTTGACCCGCCGGTCCGCGATCGCGACTCAGGATCTTCGCATGGGCATGGGGTGAAACCACCGGCCACACATGCAAGGCTCCAGCGCGCTCGGCATCATCCTCCACATAACGTGCTGAACCGTCCACATGCTTGCGCCCGCTGTCATGCAACAAGGCCTCAGAGTCAGGTGGATGCGTTGGCACACAATGGCTGGCGGGTGGCTCAGCCACAAAACCCTCCAGCACAAACGATCTCCACAGCTCGGCCGGAAGGCTCTGACGGTATTCCTTCGTGGCGCGCACGTCTGTGATGGGAGAAAACTCGGACTCAAGAATTTTGGCCGTCTCTTCCATGAGTTCCGAATTCCATGCCTTACCCAGAAGATGAGTTGCCGATTTTTCAGAAAGCACGGGAGTTGGCCCCACCCCTCCAAAGGCCAAACGCGCTTGCGAGACATGACCATCATCATCCCACTCCACACAAAACGCTGCTGAGACAATACTAATATCCATCTCTTTGCGCTTCGAGACCTTGAACGATTTTTCCAGCCTGCGGATTCCGGGGATGGATTTGGGGATCTTGATCCCCAGGAGGATTTCTCCCGGAGCAAGAACGGTTTTGCGGTAGCCGGCAAAAAAGTTTTTCAGCAAAACATCGCGAGTGCCCGAGGCGGAAGCGATGATCACTGAGGCCCCAAGCGCAAGAAGCACGGGAGCCGCATCACCAATGGGGGAAGCGGTGACCAGATTTCCTCCCAAAGTCGCACGATTTCGGATCGGGCGGGACGCAAACCACCGCAACATCTCATACAAACTTGGAAAAGACTCTCGCACGGCGGTCATCACATCCGTGAGGGGAATCCCCGCCCCAAGCGTCAACATCCCGGCATCTTCGGTCACGTCCAGAAGCTCGCGGACTCGTTGCAGGCCAATCAAATGATGATGCGGACGAAAGGATTTTGCCACGGCCACCCCGACTTCGGTGCCACCGGCAACCAACACCGCCTCGGGCGCCTCGGCCATGGCCTGCCATAGCTCATCAAGACTTGATGGCTGCCGAAAATACGTCCCATAAAGTTCATAGCTTGTGCCGTTTGCTAGTGGCTCGTCCGGGGAACCAGAAAGAAGTTTCCCGAACCGATCTTCGGATTTTTCTGCGGGCGATGCGGACTGCCATGACCGGATGGCGGCATCCCGGATGGGGCGGTAGCCGGTGCAGCGGCAGAGGTTTCCACACAATTGCTCATTCAGTTCCCCGCTGGTCACGATGTCCTCGCGGTAATACCCCTCAAACAAGGACGAAACAAAACCCGGTGTGCAGAATCCACACTGCGAGCCATAGCAGGCGGTCATGGCCTTTTGAACCGGATGCGGTCCGCCCTTGGCCATGCCTTCCACCGTCCAAACGTCTTTCCCCTCAAGGCTGGGCAGCAGGGCGATACAGCTGTTGATGGATCGGAAAACGCGGTGTCCCTGCAAATCCCTGTCCACCACAACCACTGTGCAAGCCCCACAATCCCCTTCAGCACAACCCTCCTTGGCCCCTGTCAATCCCTGCGCCCGAAGCCAAACCAATAACGTGGCATCTGGAGAAGAATCCATCACCCTCACCCGCTCACCATTTAGAGAAAACTCAAAACCCTGTTGTTCCACCCCGAACCCATAACCCATGCCCACGCCTCCGCCAATAAATTCTGGCTACTTCTAGCTTTTCCCCGCCTGTCACGGTAAAAGCAAAAACATGAGCAATGTCGATACTGAGAGCCACGAGTACAAAAAACAGTTCCTCCATGAGGCCACCAGGCTGGCCATTGAGTCCGTCGAGAAAGGCTGGGGCGGCCCGTTTGGTGCCGTCATTGTGAAGGATGGACAAATTATCGGACGTGGCCAAAACCGTGTTCTGCTCACTGGCGTTCCGATCTACCATGCTGAAGTCACTGCCATTATTGACGCGTGTGAACGCATCAATTCCAAAACCCTGCTGGGATCGGATTATTACGAGGGCAATCTCAAATTGATCCCTCGCCCGGAAGGCTCATCCGACCCTGCGCCCGAGCGCTCTCAGATGTTAAAAGGGTGCGAACTGTACGCGAGCGGGGTTCCCTGCCCGATGTGCATGAGCGCGATTTATTGGGCACGCATCGACCGGGTTTATTTTGGGACTCGTCTCGATGACGCCAGCAAGATCGGCTTCGATGACGAGTTCCAATACATCGATTTCAAGCTGCCGTGGACGGAACGCAAGGCCATCCAATGCATTCCGGACTTTGAA
>JBGTAR010000073.1:0-9659 GCA_041749815.1 Terrimicrobiaceae bacterium | reverse complement strand
GAGTCGCACCAAGCTTGAGCAGTGGGTTTCTTATGCTCTCAAACATGAGGCGCTTCTGCTTTATGATGCCGCCTATGAGGCCTACATCAGCGAGCCTGGTGTGCCACATTCGATTTATGAAATTGAGGGGGCTCGTCGGTGTGCGATTGAGTTCCGCAGTTTTTCCAAAAGCGGGGGTTTCACAGGAGTGAGATGTGCTTTCACCGTTGTCCCAAAAGAACTTGAGTTGGTCACAGATACCGGCGACCACCATCCGTTGCACCCGCTCTGGAACCGGCGGTTCAGCACCAAATTCAATGGGGTCAGCTATGTCACCCAGCGAGGGGCTGAAGCCTTGTATTCGGAAGCCGGTCGCTCTCAAATCGCCGCCCTGGTTCGCAATTATATGGGCAATGCCGCAATTCTCCGGGAGGCGGTTTCTTCCTCCGGCTTGGAGGTGCATGGTGGTGTGAATGCGCCCTATATCTGGGTTCAGGGTCCGTCTGGTTCGAAAAGCTGGGACATGTTTGACCGGATCCTCAACCAAGCCAACATTGTGGTCACTCCCGGCAGTGGATTTGGACTTGCCGGAGAAGGGTATTTTCGAATCTCAGCCTTCAACTCGCGGGAAAAAGCCGAAGAAGCCGCCTCCCGCCTTGGAGCCATGCATTGGTGAGATGACGGAATAATCTTTCCGCGGCTGCATCCTCATGTCATTGCAACACGTTACATATCTAATATGATCTCTGTAGTGCCCTACATTAATGAAGATGCAAAGTCTTCATCCCCCCGGATTCCTGCGGTTGGGCTGGACCGCTTGATGGAAGATCTTGTCATGCAAAATCGTGAGGACATTTCGCCAGCGCCGGAGGCGGTGAAACGTCAAGTCTTCCAACGCATCGACCAAGAACCCGCCCGTGTTGAAACCGATCTTCAAGGGCGAATTCAATCCATCAATCCGGCTTTTTCCGGTCTTTGTGGATATTCATTTCAAGAGGTGCAGGGGCGCAAGCCAGGAACATTTCTGCAGGGTGAAGAAACCGATGCCGCCGCAGTGCAGGCTCTCCGTGATGCCATTGCCGCGATGTGTCCGGTGGAAGTCACTCTCACAAACTACCACAAAGACGGCTCGCCCTACGAGGTGTGGATTTCCATTACCCCCCGGGTTGATGCGGAGGGAAAGGTTGTTGGGTTCAGCGCGATTGAGAAAAAGCTCTGACCCCAGCCCTCACTGCATGAGGGTTTTTACGTCTTCCCGGTAGGAAAAGCGCTGGAAGGCCCGGTCATTCACGAGGTAGAGAAAGCTGTCCAGCGGGAGGAGATTTCTGCATCGATTCAGAAGTCGGATGCCCAACTCAAAATTCTCATGGCGCATTGCGATGTAAGCTGCCGGAAACAAAATGCGCACGTCGTCAGCCGTGGGCTCCGAAGGTTGCAGCGCCTCCAATGGTAGATTCTCGACCTCGATGAGCGCCACCGTCACATCCACGGCCAAATGCGAGTCCACGGGGTGCAGTCTTGCCTTGGCGGCCCCAAGCTCCTTGAGCGCTCCGGATTCATCCCCCATGTATCGGAAGAGCGATCCCAATTCCATGCGGGCCCCCGCACTCATCGGATCGGCTGCGATGGCTTTGTCGAGGATTTCACGCACTCTCAACTGCGGGTTCACAAATTGATTGCCAGGAGCCTGCGCACGCATCTGAGATTCAGCGATAGAAAGAAGCACATAGGAGTCAGAGACCCTCTCCCCCTTGTCGATGGACGCATTCGCGAAGGCAATCGCCTTCTCAAACTCACCAGCCTGGATGGCCCCCAACCCTGCGGCGTAGTTCAAGGAAGCCACATCCGGAAATTTTTCCACCAATTGTGCAATGTCCACGGCGGCTTTGGCGGCATTGCCGGCGCGAACTTCGAGGAGAGCCGCATCCAATTGCTGCTGTGCCTCCGGTGGTAATTCATAAACCTTGCGAGCCTCAAGCACGGCCATATCGCGCAAAGCCGCTTCTTTCCCCTCTCGCTCCCCGCGGGATTCGCCCACGCGAAAAAATGTCAGCGCCACCAAAATGGCTCCAGCCACGATGGCAAAAATTGACATGCCCCGGCGGCGAACTTTAATAAGCACACGCTTGAACGAAGGTTTGGAGGGTTTTTTCCTCCTGCGCCTCCGCCCGCCTTGGGATCCACCTTCCTTGGAGGCATCGGGCTCGCCCTCCTCGGACTCTTCGTCATCATCCTCAAGTTGCTCAGCGTCAGCTTTTTCAATCGACTCTTTTTCGTCATCTTCCCATGTCTTCTCACGGGACTTTTCCTCGGGATCCAGGCTCAAGGCCTGATCCTTGGTATCCTCGGCTTCGCCCTTCTCATCATCGGGATCTTCTTTCTTCCCGAGAGGCTTCAATTTCGCAATCTATTCCTCATCGCTTTTTTTCTCAAGCCGCCGCCGCTTCTTTTTCTCCTCGGCAGCCTCGCCGGCGTCCTTCTCAGAATCCGATTTGTTCACATGACGCGGCCTGATTTTTGGCGTCTCACCAAATTTCTCAGGCTTGTTTTCCTTGTCCGACATGTCGTTATCTATATTCGGCTCACGAGGGGATGCAATTCCTGCTTTTTTGGTCGGCTTCTGCCTGGTGGCCACTCAACCCCTGTCTATGATCCGTCACCAAGGCCTGGGATTTTGGCGTAGCCGATAAAAACGCTTGGCGGAATCGTCGTTCCCTTCACAGCAGGCTTCGGGATTCGAAAATCAAAAACACTCACACCCCAGCGGCTTTTGCCATCATAGGAGCGCCCATCGCTTGCGCCGAACATGATTGGTTTTCCGTCCCGCTTGCGTTTTCCAAGATAAATCATGGAGTGGGTCACCGGAGGATCGGATGTTGTCGCGTAGGTTCCACTCCAGAACAGCAAATCACCAGGCTTCAGCGCCTTTAACTCGTAGCTGTCCATCTTTCGACTGATGACTGACAAAAACGTGCCAGCCTTCCTTGTCCACAGATATTGCCCGCTCGCACTGCGCGGCACGTCCTTAACGCCCACCTGACGCAGCACAAAACAAATCGTGCCGGAGCAGTCCATCCCGCCCTTTGCGGGGTCAGCGGATCCGAATTTATAAGTGAGGTTCTGTTTGGTAAGCGCCAGCCCTTCGTTGATCAATTTTTTCACCGCCTCGGGATATTCCTCAAATCCTCTCAACTCGGACGTCTCGATCGATGACACCTGAGTGGGGATGGCCCCGCTTTTTGCAGAAGCCGCAGGTGAGGGCGACGCTGTGGGTTTGGGTGAACCTGCGGGCGAAGGCGTCGGGCTCGCCGCAGGCGGGGTGGCCTGAGCCCACCCGCTCAGGACCAGAAAAAGAATTATTCGAAATATCATGCGAAGTGAGGCACTCAATTTGAGCGGGCTTAATCCCAAACAAATGGTTTGGGGTTTTTTCTACGAAAACGTGCCTCAGCCGAATCGTAGTGATCCATATAATATTTTCGAAACGGCGCAAAGTTTCGGGCCGCCAACTCAGGATTTGATGCCGGGGGTCTTTGAATCGTGGGCTGATCGAACTCCGGAAAATCCGGCAACTCGTCAACCCGGAGTGCCGGCGAATCGCTGGATTTTTCGTAAGGCATCTTCATCACCATAACGTAGAATGATTTTCTTGAAAGTTTCGTCGTCTGGGTTGAGTTGGTGAATCTGGACGATTTGACGAATAATCGGTGGCTTTGAGCAACTACTAGATCAAAATCGGTGAAAGAACGAGGGGCAACTCCCCTTGTGTTTCAATTCGACAGAAAGATTTTTCAGCCCACCTCGAGTGTCTGCTGTCATCATCAGATCTCACCCTGAGATCTCTCCTCGGCCCGTAAAAAAACGCGGCTTACTGGAGACGGCGGAGAAGTTCGACATCGACCCGATCTTGATCCCTGTGAGTTTGTTTGCTGCGAATGAGGTCAGGCAGGGACAGGTACGGTATGGTGACGCCATCCACCTCGACCTTCATCGCGTTTGGGGCTGCTTCCGCGTAGGTGACGGTCCATGCGCGTGTGCTGACATCAACCTCCACCTCGTCGGCAATCTTTATGACAATATTTTCTTCAAAATCCTGTGGGGAAAGTTCGCGAGCTGCTCCGTCGGCAAGAAGGGAAAGCGCATCAATGACCTTCCGATAGTTGTGAGGGTCCTCGGCGATGAGAATATCAACATCTTCGGTCGCACGAATGACGCTATTGAGAATCATTGCCCAAGCTCCGGCAACCAGATATTTTGCGCCGTGTTCATTGAGCAAACGACACACGTGAACCAATGGTCTTGAAGTCTCTTCCATTCTACCAAAGTCTTGGGTTGTCCTGCTCCAGCCGCCAATCCATGTAATGCTGCCAAGTCTTGGCTTTCATAACGAATCCGCGAGGCTTGGGGTGGGGAGCGATGCGATGGGCCTCGGCAATGATGCGCTCTGCCCTTCGGAGGAAATCCGCTGGGGAACCTGGATTGAGGTGGCGCGAACCCACAATTTTCATGATATCAAATCCTCGCTGCAAAAAATTCCGTTGTCCAGAACTGCCATTCAGGGGCTGTGATTTTCGAATGGTACGATTGATAGAATTTTTCTGGATCAGGTCCTTGGTTTCCCAATTCTCGACATGCGGGGGCTACTGGCATAGTTTCCGGGCATGGGCATGTTTGATACCATTCATTTTGAAAAACCGGTTCCCTGCCCGGGATGTGGGTCAGAGATTTCCTCCGTGCAGACCAAAGAATTCGAGAGCTTGATGTGCAATTATTATGTGGGGAGCCTTCTGCGTGGCGGTTCAATGCTCAAGGGCATCGTGAAAGAGGAGTTGTGGTGCGATCAATGTTTTGCTGCCAAACGTGAGTCGAGACATCCGATTTTTCTCGTGATTTGGAATTCGATTCTTGCCGGGATCGAAAGCACGGAAGAAGCCGCTGAACAGCGATTGGCGTCGGTGGATCGTCTTGACCTTGTGGGCTGGCTTGATGGGGCGCAACGGTCCGCGTCTGTTTGGCAGAGACGGTTTTTCAGTCTGCTTGGTGACTTGGAAAAATGGCAGGAGCATCTGGAGCATCAGGCCAACCCACAGGAGGACGAGAAGGACAAACGTTTTAGCGCGATCTTCAAACTCCCTGATGAAATCCTAAACGCAAAAGATCCCTTGAAGTCCTTGCTGACGCAACACCGCGAAGATGCCAAGCAGGACAAGACACCAGGCGGATGGTGGTAATCTAGCCACCAAGTTGAATGATGATTGCCGATTTTTGATTGTTGATACCTGATTTTTGATCGGAAGGAGTCACGATGCCGTCAGAGATTCCCCCTGGGATGACTGTTGGAAAGGATTGATGACGATAAGCCCTTCGTAATTCTGGCCGTGGTTGAGGTCTTCCGTGTAGAGTGTATCGCAACCGAGTTGCATTGCAGCGGCGAGAATTGCAGCATCCCAGTATGAGATATGGAAGCGTTGTTGCAGCGCGAGGGCGTGAAGGACTTGTGCCTGTGAAGGTGTTGCACAAGGGAAATGGAACAGAAATTTTGCGGTCTCGGTGATGGCTGCCGGGCTCTGGCCAAGCCTCGCCTTGGCAAGGCAAGTGTTGATGAACTCCTGGATCACTTGTATCGAAATTGAGAATTCTCCTCGAGCGATCAATTGTGTGGCAATGATCCGTTTAGCGGCGTCATCCACGGCATGGGAGACCGAGTAAACGAAGATGTTCGTATCGAAAAAGGGGCTCATTCCCATTTGCCCTTTAAGCGGTCATTGGCTTCTTCACGGCTCCATTTGCCAATGGGTTGGGTGATTTGAATTCTTCCCAGCAAGTCAAGCAGTTGCGAGGCACGTTCTTTACGTTCCTTTGCGGGGTCGTGCACGGGCAGAGGGTGGGTGATGATGTATTCAAGCCCATGAACCACCAGCTCCTTGAGTGTGGTCTTGCGCTGGGCCGCCACAATTTTGGATCGATGGACAAGGTCCTCTGGCAGATCGACAGTGGTTTTCATCAGAGGAATATATACAGCTATACAGTCAGGCTGTCGAGCAAGATTATTCGAGTATTTTCATTCCGGTGAAGAAATGGCAGTTGCCGGCAAGATGCCAGCGGTCCCAGAATTTTGGTTGAATCAGACCCTCGACAACTTGCGTCATGAGGGCATATTGGGGGTCGACACATGGCAGCAACTGACGAGATTTTGGAGTCCTATGACCTGGTTCAGGACCTCAGCAACACTGATGGGGTGAACCTTCCGTCCAAGCAGGAGGTTGGGTCCATTTGTGAGGATTTGATGCAGGTGCTTTTTCCCGGGTATCATGACGTTGAGCCGATCTCCAAGGCGTCGTTGCCGGTGTTGACCCGTCATCGTGTCGCACGGATTTTGGAGCGTTTGGACGAACAGATTTGCAGGAGTCTGCGCGTGGATGAGCCACGGTGTCCGAAGGAACGGTCCTCGGCGGTGGCGAATGCATTTATGGCGGCCCTTCCCGGGCTGCGGGTTGTGTTGAGGACGGATGTTCAGGCGGCCTATGAGGGAGACCCTGCTGCGGCAAGCATCGCGGAGATTGTGCTTTCTTATCCTTTTGTTGAGGCGATTGCGATCCAGCGGGCTGCGCATTTTTTATACCTCGCCGACGTCCCCTTGATTCCACGCATTATGACCGAGTGGGCGCATGCGAGAACGGGCATGGACATTCATCCGGGCGCCAAAATCGGAGCGTATTTTTTTATCGATCATGGAACCGGCGTGGTGATTGGCGAGACGTGCGAGATTGGCGATCACGTGAAGTTGTATCATGGGGTGACTTTGGGAGCGCGGAGTTTTGCGAAGGACCAGGCTGGAAATCTTGTGAAAGGTGGCAAGCGTCATCCCAAGGTGGAGAGCGGAGTCACCGTGTATCCGAACTCAACCATTCTGGGAGGGGAGACGGTCATCGGGGCGAATTCCACGATTGGGGCCAATGTGTTTTTGATGGCGAGTGTGCCGCCGAATTCTCTCGTCACGTATGAGGAGAAACAATTGCGCACGGTGGACAAGCGAGCCAAGCCTCAGGAGGGAGCGTTGGAATGGTCTATCTAGATTACAATGCGACGACGCCGCTTGCGCCGGAGGCTTTGGAGGCAATGATGCCATTTTTGCAGGGTCATCATGGAAATCCTTCCAGCATTCATGGTGCGGGTCGAATCACACGGGCTGCGATTGATGACGCGCGGGAGAGGCTTGCGGATCTTCTGGGTGCCCGTCCGCACGAACTGATTTTTACCTCGGGAGGCACAGAATCCTGCAATCTCGGGATTCTCGGCCTGGCGAGGGCGCATGCTCCCCGTGGGCGGCATGTGATCACGTCACCGACGGAGCATCATGCAGTTTTGCATGCAGTGGAGGCGTTGCAGCATCACGAAGGCTTTGAGGTGACATTGCTTCCCGTCGATGGGGAGGGGCGGGTTTCTCCTGACGATCTGGCCTTGGCCATTCGCGAGGACACCGTGCTGGTGAGCGTGATGCATGCCAACAACGAGACCGGGGTCGTCCAGCCCGTGGACGAGTTGGGGGCGATCTGTCGCGAGCGGGGGGTCTTTTTTCACACCGATGCGGTGCAATCTTTTGGAAAACTGAAGGTCCTTCCCGGCGAGATGGTCGCAGACGCGGTTTCTTTTGCGGCGCACAAATTTTATGGGCCCAAAGGCGTGGGGGCTTTGTGGCTGCGTGCCGGGATTGCGCTCACACGGCTTGCGCATGGCGGCTCCCACGAAAATTCCAGGCGCCCGGGCACCGAGAACGTGGCCGGCATTGTGGGGATGGCCGTTGCTGCGGAAGTGGCCGAGAGCAGACGGGAATCCGAAGCCACACGGTTGGGGCCGCTTCGTGATGAACTCTGGAAGGGCATCCTCGAAGTCGCGCCCTTTGCCATTCGAAACGGCAGCGAGGGCCTCGCCAACACACTCAATGTGAGTTTTCCAGGGTATGATGGTGAGGGGTTGCTCATTGCGCTCGATATCGAAGGGGTCGGTGTCTCCAGTGGCTCGGCGTGCATGGTGGGTTCGATGCAGGCATCCCATGTGCTTTTGGCGATGGGGATCGACCGCGCGACCGCCTCAGCCACGGTGAGGTTCTCCCTTGGGCTCACAACGACCGCCGCCGAGGTCAATCGTTGTCTTGAAGCCCTCTCACGCGTTCTGCAAAGGCAGACGCGGTCTGGCAATAAATCTCAACCCATCTCCATCTATGAAAACGAAGCAGTTGCTGTTTGATTTTGGAAAAACCGTGATGCGTCATTTGCGGCTGATGCCCGATGCGCCGCCCAAGCCTCCAAGCCGCCGGAAAGATGCGCATTTGAGCAGGGACCCGATTCTTGAGGAACTTTCGCACCGACTTTTGCGTGCGGCGGGGTGTGGGCAGTTGGAGGTTCATGTGGTCTGGAACAAACGCCTCCGCACCACAGCCGGGCTCGCTTGTTGGACCCGCAAAGTGATTTCTCTCAATTATCGACTCCTGGACGTTTCTCCCTTGGAAGTGCAGAGGACGCTGCGTCATGAACTTGCCCATTTCCTTGCCCAACACCGGGCCGGTCGCCGTCGGATTGCGGCGCATGGGCCGGAATGGCGCAAAGCCTGTCGCGATTTGGGAATTCCCCGCGAACCACGGTGTCATGACCTCCCCTTCAAGCGGGTAAAAATGGAGCGCAAATATTTTTATGTGTGTCCGCAGTGTGGCACGCAGCTTGCGCGGGTGCGGCGACCCGCACGCCCGGTGGCCTGCCTGAAATGTTGCCGCAAGCACAGCGAGGGGCGTTATGACAACCGTTTCCGGTTTGTGCAGGTTCCTGCTGCGGATCGTGCCGCGGCATGAGCATTGTTCTGGCGCTGGAGACATCCTGCGATGAGACCGCGGCCGCCGTGCTGGATGGCACCGGCCTCATTCTTGCCGATGTGGTGTATTCCCAGATCGAGCAGCATGCAGCTTACGGCGGTGTTGTTCCCGAGGTGGCATCCCGAAGTCACTTGGAAGCGCTGCCTTCGTTGTTGGAGGAGACGCTGACGCGATCCGGCAGGACCCTCGCCGATATGGATGCCTTCGCTGCAACAACGGGGCCGGGTCTGGCACCTGCCCTTCTGGTGGGAGCGAATGCGGGGAGGGGACTCGCCGCTGGCGCGGGCAAGCCGTTTCTTGCGATCAATCACATCGAAGGTCATCTGCTTTCGCCGTTTTTTGGCGAGCCGGAGATTCCCCCCCATGTCGCACTGGTCGTCAGCGGTGGACACACGCTGCTCTTTGATGTCACCGGTTTTCGAGAGTACACCCTGCTGGGGCGAACGCTCGATGATGCCGCCGGTGAGGCTTTCGACAAGGTGGCGAAGCTTCTTGGTCTCGGCTACCCCGGAGGGGCGGCCATTGAACGACTTGCGGTCCAAGGGGACCCCACCAAAATCGTTTTTCCCCGGGCGATGCTGGATTCCGGGGATTTGAACTTTAGTTTCAGCGGCCTAAAAACGTCAGTGCGCTACTTTTTGCAGAAGGGGTTCCAACCGGAAGACCTTCCGGATATTTGCGCGAGCTTCCAGGAAGCCGTCATCGAAGTGCTTGCCCGCAAGTTGACAGCCGCCGCGCGGAAACGCGGTAGATCGGTCGCCACGCTCAGTGGTGGCGTGAGCTTTAATGCCCGGTTGGTGGAGCGTGCTTCGGA
>JBGTAR010000072.1:0-4573 GCA_041749815.1 Terrimicrobiaceae bacterium | reverse complement strand
CGGCTCAATTAGGCCGCGAGAGCGAGATTTTCGGAATCTGCAGTTATTTTTTTGATTCGATTTTTAACGAGGCCAACGAATCATCCCCGGCATGCAGGCCCGGCATCGAACTTCACGTCGAAGCCAGTACGCCCCCATTAGAAAACCAATATGGCTCGGACTTCGGGCAAAATCAAGGGAAACTTCCAACTCGCATGGCGGCACCGCCTAGGTGATAATTGGCGGCCTGTTGCAACTGTCTCCAGTCACCTGCACCTCCATCCCATGAAACCCACCCCTCCGCTTCCGCGATTTTCCTACAACCTCACAGAAAAGGGAGCCCACAAGGTTCTTCCATCAGCCCCCGGTCGGGTGGTGGAAGTGGCGGGCCGCAGAGGGATAAATTTTACGAGTATTCGGGGGGCCGTGGCCTTGCCGGACCACACATTGAATGAGCCAAAGGGGACACTTTCGATGTGGGTGATGGCCCTGGATGATCTGGCGCCGTCTGCGAGGTATCCCCAGCATGCCAAGTCGAATCCGCACTTCGCCAATCATGTCCTTATCACGGACCGGGAGATGATTCCGGACACGGATGTTGCGAATTTTTCTTTGGTTTGGGAGTGTTATTGGCATCCGGTGTTTACGGCGAAATTTGCTCCGGGCAGTCATTTACAAAATGCGTGGGGGCCGGTGCGCGGCGCAGAGGCCATGGCGGGTCATTTTGTTTTTCAGCGGCTCGAGTGGTACTTGATTTCGGTGCGCTGGGACCGCGAGGCGAATCTGTATGAAATTTTTGCCAATGGGGTCCGAGTGGCTGCAGCCGACACCACAACGCCCAACTTGGAAACTGCAGCCTGCGGCCCCGTTCTTTATGTGGGGAGTCCGGCCTTGGTGGTGTCAGAGGTTCATTTTTTTGACACCCTCCTGACCGCTGAGGAAATTGGCAACCTGCCGGGAAATTCGACAACCAGTCCAAAGATTCGGGCGAAATTACAAAAGACCTTTGAGGGCAGAGATCTTCCCGCGCTGGAATGGAAGCCTGACAAGTCTTGGCAAAAAAAGTTGGAGCTTTCGTTGAAAGACAAATCGCACTATCTGGATTTTTTTCTTCAGGGTTGCGGTGACGCCGTGGAGTTTACTAAAGAGGGATTTCGGGTCCGGACCCCGGGAATGGAGAGCCACAAAGCGCCCGAATACACACCTCGTCCGGGGCTGGATATGACACGGATGTATCTCTGGACGCGGGATATTTTTGAAGGGGACCTTGCGGTGAGTTTTGAGTTCAAGCTGCATGCTCCCGGAGGCTTGTGTTTGTTGATGACGCAGGCCGCAGGGATGCAGGGGGAGGATTTTTTGAATGACTATCCGCTTCGAGTGAATGGCTCGATGGGGACCGTGTGTTGGGAGGATGTCCGCAATTATCATTGGGAGTTTTATCGCAACATGGTGGATGTTCCCAATCACCTCGTCTCTCATGCCTGCTTGAAGAATCCATGGTTCAAACCTGTCTCGTATCAAAATGAAAACCGTCACTGGGAATGCGACCGCTGGTATCGTCTTGATTACGTGCAAGAAGGGGCCCGGTTGCGGGGGGCGATTGACGGGGTCACTGTCATGGACGCAACTGACGATGCGTTTAACAACAACGGGCCAATCCTGCTGAACGGGCGGATCGCGCTGCGTTGTATGATGAGGACAGATATGACCTTTCGCGATCTGACCGTTTGGAATCGCCCACAATTCAAGACGATTTCTCAATGACAGCTCTGATCATTGTCGATCTGCTTGAGGATTTTTTTGATGCGGGCCTATGGCCGGAAAGCGTCATTCCCGGAGCAAGGGCCCGGCTTGTCGATCGTACCAATGAGTTAACCAAAATCTGCCGGGCGGCAGGGATTCCTGTGATCTGGTTTCGTCAGGAATTCCGTTCGGATCTGGAAGATGCGTTTCCCCACATGCGTCGGTCCGGCAAACGCTACACCCTTGCAGGCACGAAGGGGTGCCAGCTGCTCGAGGAGTTGCATGTGGACGCCAGCGATGAGGTGAAGTTAAAGACGCGCTTTTCGGCCTTCTTTCGCACCGGGCTCGAGAAGGACCTTGAGCAGCTTGGGGTTCGAACACTCATCCTTGCGGGGATCACGACCGCATGGTGCATCCGTTCCACCGCTGTGGATGCCTATCAGCGCGATTTCGAAGTGATTGTCGCAGCCGATTGCGTGGCGGCTTTTGCAGCGGAGGACCACGCCCATTCCGTGAAAGCGATGGATGGATACATTGCGAGTTTTCGATCCAATGTGGAAATTGCTGAATGGATCCGTCAGAGTTGACCAAGTCCGCACGCGATCGGGATTGGTTTTTCGTGCGGGCTGCGCAGGAGCGCTGGCTTCGAAAGGTGGCTTCCTTTTTATCTCGTCGAGGCCGCCAGCCGAATTTCTTCGGACGAGATTTCTGAAATTTTGCTGAGCTTGACGAGTTGGGTCTCTGCGTCTTTGGAAATGGCGTGGGCGAGCTTTACCGTGGCCTTGTCAAAAGCGTGGCAGTTTTCAGCCTCTTCTGTCACCAATTGCATTTGGTTCAAATAATTTCGAAGGATGTGGTTGGAGGCTTTGACTGTCTCCATAAAAACCCGGTGACGCTCTTTTTCCTGAGCCTCCTGCTTTTGAAAAGCGCTTTTGGTGATTTGTTTGATGAACAAGGCCGAGACCAGGACGTAGAGGCACCCTTTGATCGATTGAAAAACGGTCAGGTAGGCGGAGTCTGGGGACAGAGCGAATAGGGAGGTGTCGGTGATGAGGATCCACAACACACCGAACAAAAGATACCAGAGAGTGATTTTCCAGTATGGTTTCATAACGCACCCTTTCGAAGAGGGCGATTCACGCAGAAAGAGGCTGGAATGGCAAGGATGACTGGCCGGATCAGGGTGCATTTTTAGGATTTCGGGAGTAGGGATTGCGCCGGGCGAAGAAAAAAGGCATAGTTTCGGTTCAAACGTCGTGAATTATTCCCTTACAGCAAAACCGGCTGCGCCTGCCCCGAGCATTCGATATATTTCGTCACCCCCTGAGGAAATCACATTACTGCTTGGAGAGTTGAAGCTTCCGGAGCGGCTCAAGTCCTCGAGATTTGATCCGGAAAGGTCCATTTCCCTCCGATGTGCCGATGTTTTTGCCAATCCTCAGCCAAGTATTGATGTGGCACGTTTGGCGGAAATCGCGCCCGAAGATATTGCTCCCGATTTTCTTCATGCCGGGACGATCCCGATTAGCGCGGCCCTGCTCGCCTTGCGATATCATTCTGTTCAAACCACTGAAGAGATTGCAGCGCCGGAGATCGAGCTTGATGCCGATCCCGTTGCCGAGCCCGTTAGCGGGCCCGCTGACGAGCAGCCCGAGGCGCCGCCTGTTCAAGCAGGCCCGGCCTCGACGAGCCCGGTCATTGAAACCCCGGAGGTGAACCCGGTGATCAACATTCCTGAGAAAGTTCTGTCGCCTGCCCCCTCCGAACAAAAGGCCGCCGATCCAGTCGGCAAGCTGCCGGTGGAGGTCGTGCCAGCTGTTCCCGATATTCCGCCACCTCCCGCCGTCCCTCTGGAGGCCGTACCCGCAGCGGGGGCTCCCGCAGAGCCGCCAGCTCAATTTATCTCTCTGCCCCCAACTCCAACGCCGCCCGCCCCACCCACTCCCGCAGAGGCTGATCCGGCAGATTCCAAGTCGGTCGCCAGGCCTCGCCCCACCGCACGAATCCCGGACAAAAGAACCATTTTTAACATCCTGCCAGCCCTCAGACGGCAAAGCACCATTCCCAAACCTGCGGCTCCCCCAGCCCCGCAGAATGTGGAATCTGTGTCGCCGCAGGAAGCACCACAGCCGAATGAGGAAAGTCCGGCCAAAAGTGCGGAGTCGCAACCACCGCCAGCCTTGGAATCATCCGCGGAGCAGCCTGCCAGTCAGGCGGGTATTCCGGCCAAGCAGATTCCGGCCCCTTTGGATCAACCCGCTCCTGTGGATCAACCCGCCGCTGTGGAAGAGCCCGCCCCTTGGGAAGTGGCCTCGCCACCGCCGACTGCATCCGAGCCCTCCGCCGTGGAACCGGAGCCACCCGAGGCCGACCCAGAGCCAGAGGTTTCGAAGGCCATTCATATGGAGCACCTTCCTCCAACAGCGCTGAAACCAACTCGTGCCAAGGCTCAAGAATTGGAATCTGCGCCTGATGATAGGCTCGACTCACAGGAGCGCTTGCAGGAGATTTTTATGACCGAGGAACAACTAACCCTCGATCAAGTCCTCAAGCTTTGTGGAGGCTTGCCAGGCATCCGGTCGTGTATCCTCACCAAAGGTTCCTCGATTCTCTCCACGTTTAATGTCCCGGATGGCATTGATCTGGTGTCGCTGACCGGCAATGCCTCGGCCATGCTGGATGCGATGCGGGCTTCCTCCATGCGCATGGGGCTGGGAGCGATTCCTGCGGTGACCGTGCATTCCGAGAAGGGACCTGTCAGTTTTTTCCATTCCGACGACCTGGCGATGCTGATTATTCACGCGGACCGCGGATTCATTCCCGGAGTCCGGGAGAAAATTCATGATGTGGT
>JBGTAR010000071.1:0-10170 GCA_041749815.1 Terrimicrobiaceae bacterium | reverse complement strand
GATAGCCAGCAAAGAAGGCAGGCGTTGTCCACCAAGAGACAAAAAACGGATTTACAAAAATGCTCACCCCAAATGCTCCTGTCAGCCCCAAAAAAGTGAGCCTCAAGACATGTGAATACTCCGACAAGAATTCAGTCATTTTGCCTTGGCAATAATTGGAAACCCAACGTGGCCGGAAGGCCTCGATTGGTTTGAGAGTAATGCCGCTCAGCAGCGCTGGGAGGCGTCCAGTGACCGAAAACGCTGCAACCGCATCGAGACCAAGAAATCTTGTGATGATCAACACTTGAGCTGCCCCCGAGGCCTGCGTGGCAAAGGATGATGCAAAAAGAGAAAAGGCATATTTCAACATCCCGGGGAATTCCTCCCATGGCAAACGACTCAGAACCATGCGGATCCCATCTTTTCCTGCCAATGCACTGATGGTGTAACCCACAAACAAGAAACCGGTTGAAATGGCCGTGGCATGGGCGTAGGCCATAACTCCCAACCCCCGCTGAATTTCCAACCAGAAAACAACCAAGTTTGCCACAACGGTAACTATCCCAAGCAAATTGACGATATAGACTCTGTTCTGTGCATGTAAGACTGCGGCAAAAACTCTGAACGGAAGACAAACCGCCTGAGTCATGATACACCAGAGCCAGAGTCTTTTTCCTTCCTCCAACAAACTGGCATCAATATCAAAAAAGCTGAAACACCAACCCCGGAGAGTCAGACCTAGAGCAAAGATGACAATTGCCTGGAGTGTCAGAACAAAGAATCCCAAATAAATCAGTCCACTAAGAGAGTGGTGGTCCCTGGCGTATATAGGATCTGCAAAAATGCGACCCAAAGAATAGGAAACTCCAAAATCCAAAAGCAAAAAGTAGCCGATGGTTCCGAAGACAAATGACCATAGTCCAAATTCATTGGTTGACAGATTCTGGGTTGCAACCCGTATTAACAGAAGTGAACAGGCCATGCCCACACCAAGCTGCAGGTAGGACGTTAGCGCGGCCAGGCCAGTTCGTCGTAGGGACATTTAAATGGGAAAAATCATCAGCTGGGGAAACCCAACACAGGCGACTATCAAGTGAAGACCCGGTAAATAAGCCAACTAGGCACTAACAAGCTCTTGTGACCGCTCCTCAATTTGAGACTCCGTCTCACTAGATGTTTTTTCAGCCATCCATTGCTCAAGTGAGAAGTTAATCATATTTAACATTCCAGTGCCAAACAGCAACGTTGTCATCAAATTCTCATAAGAACCAATGATCACAAAAAACTGAAATGGTTCGTATAAAATCGGCAATGATACAAAAATTGACAAAACATAATACGGTGAGCCTTTTGATTTATTGATGGTCCGAAGTGCATAGGAGAACACGGCAAACAGCAGCCAAGTGACCAATATCAAGCCTACAAATCCACCAAATCTAATTGTTGAAAGTGGACCGTTGTGAAATGATCCACGAATCATAAATGTTTCGTAGGTATTGCCTGTGCTAATGACGCCTCCAATGCCAAGGAGTTCATCACTGAAAAGAAGAAGATCAGACCTCCTGAAACCAAATCCATCACCCAAAAATTTATTTTTAATAATCTGTTTATCCTCCCAAGCATCCCTCCACATATCCGTCCGCCACTCCACAGTCGCCTCGGCGCCGCGCGTTGCCTCCGGGTCCCAATCCAAGGGCAAGAAGGCAAGGGCTCGCTGGATCTGCACTGGAACAGGTGCGCCCCCCATGTGTGCAAGCAGCAAAACAATGACACCTACCATGCCCACGAAACCAAGGACGTAAAGGTCCGCGAACCGCTTTCTTACCAAGGTACCAATGGCCATATATCCGGCAATCGCAAGGAAGAGGCTTCTAAAGCCGGACATGCCACCCATCGCAAGCGCGACAAAAAAGGCAAGACATCTCCCCATATAAAGCGGGTTGATAAGAGTCACCGGAGGAAAATAAGCGCACAGTGCCAGAACTATTGGCCGACAGACCTCTTGAAGACTAAAAATTCTGGTTGAGCTGTTCCCCTCGCTCATTGGTCCGACCCTGAAAGCGTCGATGCTAACCCCAGAATAAAATGGATAAATGACCTTGCTGATTCCCGGCACAAGTTCACTTACCGTCACAAGGGCTGCAGGCAAAAACATGCCAAATGCCATGGCGGCTGTAAACCAAGAGGCCATTTTTCCTGTCATCCTCCCATGGGAAACAACTATGTATCCGATTAAGACAAAAAGGATGGAGAAATAAGGCCTACCGCCCACCATATCAGAACCAAGCGCATTGAAGCCAACAGGGTTACGAACAAACAAAATGATCAGCCAGATGGCATTGACAATGATCAATTTATCGCACAAACCGGACTTGAAGCCGATACTTTCCTGCTTGAAACAGGCATGCAAGATAAACAGTCCAAACGCTCCGATGATCCCCAGCTCGGCATAGTTGACAGGCAGTGGGAGGGCACCGATTGACCCGACAGCACTAAAAGTCATTGGAATCAGGAGCCAATAGTTTTTACCCACCGAAAGCCCAATCGTCATAGCCACCGTGGCCGTAACGGCAAAAATGATCGGTTTGTAATCGCCATTTGCCACGCGCTGTCCAAGGGCCATGGCCCCAAACGCGGCAATAATGCCCACCATCCAAATCATGATGGCTCTTGAATTTACTGGTCCGCTCATTTCGGCTTAAATTCGTTCATGGTTCTAAAAAACACAAGATATATGGGGAAATGCTGAAAAGCTGAGATTCTGAAAAGCTGAAATACTGAAACTTCTTGAGGTGGAAATCTTATTTTTTGCGTTTAACGGTGTGTTTGAACTTTAGAACGGCAAAGTTGAGCTCGATGGACGTTTCGGTGTCGCTGGTTTGCAATCCCTCGTCAAAGATATCCGCAACGATTTCACCGCTTCGCTGCATGAGGGATTTTTGCTTTCCTTCTTCCTTGACGACAGCGAGTTCCTTGATCGTGGAAGAAAGTTCACGGATCTTGGCAAACGTTGGCCTCGCTCGCCCCCGCTCGTCTCGCCCTTCGGGCCGCCTTCGGCAAGCTCCCCCGCGCATTCCCATGCGCCGGTGGTCTATAATGGCAAACGTTGCTTGGGTGGCTTTTTCGTTTTCAGGATTGTAGCCAGCATGTAGAGGCCTCGCTCCGTGAATGCTTTCGGAACAGCTGTCGAGTGCTTCAGAGGTTCGAACCGGTGGAAATTTTCCACCAGTTCCTGTTTCTCAGACTTCGAAAGCTTGAGGGTGTAGTTTTGCGGGAATTTTTCGGGGTTGTTTGAGACTGCCTTATTGATATCCCGAGTGGCGACGCCATAGATGCGGGCAACGTCGCTGTTGAGCAACACTCGCTCCCCCCGGATTTCAAGAATGCAGGATTGGATGGTTTCTGTAGAAATCGGGTTCATGTTCTAGAATGCTGAAAAGCTGAAATACTGAAAATTACTGGTTCTTTCGAACGCGTGACACAATTGTCGTGAAGATTGCCAGGAGTTCGTTGGTTTCCTTCAAGAGGAAGTCGATCTGGTCGCCAGAAACGTGGCAGTCCTCGTGGAGGAGTTCAAGCCAAAGCTGGCATTGATTCGTTCCTCACCCTCCGGGCAGACTGAAAACTGTCTATCTACGCTTTGCTTCGGTTCATCCGCTTCTTGCAAAAGACCACCAAGTTTTGAGCAAAACTCCGCATCGGATCTGGCACGGGATGCCTCCCTAGAGTGCGCTGCAACCGATGTTCCCGCACGCAACAATTGGTGGCCCAACACCTCGACTTCTTTCCTCTTCGTCGGGAGGCAGCAATAGAAACGCACTATCGCTGATGCGTAGGCCTTGCACCGCTGACGTAATGCTTCGTTGATTCTCATTTCAGCATTTGCAAGCCTGGCCGTTTCCGTTACACGAAATACGTTGCAGCAGCGTTTCAGTATTTTTCACGTTTCAAGATTCGGAAAAATCGGGCGAGGTTTCTCCATTTGAACAGCCGCGACAAATATCTCAGCAAAATCAAGGGCCTCGCCGATCACAGCCTCCATGTCCATATATCGGTAGGTAGCCAGTCTGCCCAAGAAACTGACACCCAGCGACCGATTTCGTTCTACCCCCACCTCTGATCTCCCATCTCCTATCTTCCGCCTCCTATCTTCCATCTCCGGCGCGAGCTCGCGATATTTTTGAAGGATGGCTTTGTCGGATGCAAGACGTTTTGGGTAGTAAGGGATATCTTCCGGGCCGGTTTCCTTGCTGAACTCCCGGAACGCAACGGTTTTTTCATGCTGTTCCCAAGGAGTGAAGTGCTTGTGCTCGTGGATGCGGGTGAATGGCACATCCTCCCCGGGGTAGTTGATCACGGCGTTGCCTTGATAGTCGGCAGAATCAGTTTCTATCCGCTCAAAGGTCACGGTGCGGTAGCCAAGGCGGCCTTCGGAATAACCAAAAAAAGCATCAATGGGGCCAGTGTAAAAGATGTGCGCGAACTTGTGCGCAGGAGATCGGAGATCGGATCTGGGAGATTGATTATCCCCATCTACTATCTTCCATCTCCCATCTTCAATTTGCCACTTCTTGTTCAACTGCACCGAGATCTTCGGGTGATCTAGGATTTTGCGGATCACTTCCGTGTAGCCTTCCGCAGGGATTCCTTGGAAGCGCTTGTTGTAGTAGTTGTCGTCATAGTTGAAACGCACGGGGAGGCGTTTTAACACCGAGGCCGGTAGATCCTTGGGATCGCACCCCCACTGTTTGATGGTGTAACCCTTAAAAAATGTTTCATACAGATTCCGACCAAGCATTTTAAGCGCCTGCTCTTCAAAGTTGGCAGGTTCTTGGATTGAGCTATCCCCAAGCTGTGCAACATATTTTCGGGCTTCGTCAGGGTTCATTGTCTTTCCAAAAAACTGGTTGATTGTGAGAAGGTTGATCGGCATCGAAAACATGCCTTTCGCTGTGCTGGCCTTGACACGATTGATGAATGGCCGGAAGTCACCAAACCCATTGACAAAATGCCAGACCTTCTCGTTGTCGGTGTTGAAAATATGCGGGCCATATTTGTGGACCATGACACCAGTTTTCTGGTCGCGCTCTGTGTGGCAGTTCCCACCAATATGATCCCGCTCGTCAAGTACTTCCACGCGGCATGGGAGATTTTCAACAAGCTGGCGCGCAAGAACTGCACCAGAGAAGCCCGCACCGATGATAAGGAAGTTCACCTTTTTTAGTCAGAATGCGCCTCAAATCAAGAAAACGACCACTAGAGCAAGGCTTGGTTCCAGCGGGTGTCGCCCTGAGGGCCGAAAAACACCGCCCGCTGGTTGGAACGGCCGAAGGGGTCGGGCCTATAATTTAAATCTTTCGGAAAAGTTTACAGTTGTTCAGTATACAGTTTTCAGCCTGAGACAGGGGTAAAGCGGTTTCTTTCGGGGTTCCTGGCTTTTGACAGGATTTACGGGATTTGCAGGATTGACAGGAATGGGGTTCAGAGATCCGTAGTCACATGACTTTGATGCCTCTGCGCATGATATGGCAGGAGTCTGTCAGCGATCCGGTGGACTGGATATCGCGGGTCGCGCCAAATATTCGTCCAGCTTTTTCTGTCCAAAAGCGGAGAGTAGCGGGTAGCGGGTTCGGAGATTGCTTGCCACCGGAGAACTGAGGTATTGGCGGTCTACCGACCTATCCAGGCATGCTGCCGCCCTTGGTCGTTTCGCGGGGATTTGTGCGAAGACCCGGAGGGCTGAATTTTGGTGGTGTGTTTTTTCTCGCAGGATCTTGGTCGTGCGGGAGGTGCGGGGTTATCCCCCGCCGAGCAGTTTTTCGATGAAGGGAAGGATGGACTTGGCGCGGGAGTGCCAGCGACTCAGGCGCTCCAAGCGCTGTGTGGAAATTTTCCTCTCTTCGGGAGGGAGACTGGGGAGAAGGGATGTGAGGGTTTCAACCTGAGTGCCTGTGGCTGCAATTCGGGGGAGGACCCGCTCCCGCAGAAACCCGCCAACGAGTAACCTCATCTCCAACTTTGCGGAAAATAGGGCCGTGCCGCGACCTGCACCGCGTTCGCGTTCAATGGCCCCAAATTCTTCGAGCCGTCGAAGGCCCATGCTCACGGAACCCATGCTGACGCTAAGACGCTCGGCGATGGTTTCCATGGCAAGAGGCTCTCGGCTTGCAAAGAGGATTCCATAGATGAGCCCATAGGAACGCGGGTTTCCAAAGAGCTCAGCCAAATCACCAAAAAGCGCCCCAATGCCCTCTTCGAATTCCAGAACGGCTTCATGACCTCCCGCGGGCTGCGAGGTTTCCGAGGCTTGCGCCGGTAGGTTGGGTGACAGGGTTTTTGCCGTCATAGTTCGCACCCTATCCAGCGTTCCATGGATTTCAATTCAAAATGAAGCAATATTTGATATCTCTTCACCCGGTCCCTACCACTCTTCGATGGCCAGTGCGGGAACACGCCGGAACTCTGAGGCGTTGCGGGTGACGAGTGTCTGGCTGTTTGCGCGGAGGAGCGACCTTGCTTGGTTTTAATTGGATCCCACGACCTCCACCACAAAAGCACCATCGGAATATTCTCTGAGCCAGATGCGGCGGGGTTTTCCGGTTCCGGCACCTGGTTCCTCAGGGGTTATGTGGGGGAGGTCAACTCCAAGGCGGCGGGATTCGGATTTTCCGAAGGGGAAGGTTTGGTTAAAGACATCGCCGTAGTGAACGATCGTGCGTCCGGGGGCTTTGGCCACTAGCCAGATATCAGCATTCCGGAGGGGATCTCCCTGAAAGTGAACATCCACAATGTCGGGGTCCTCACTGGAGAGCGAGAGTTGGTAGCCGAATTTGATGGGAATGATGCGCTCGGTGAGGGCCTGTCGGGATTCACCGACCCTCATACTGACCGGGGCCGTTTTATTCAGTCCATGGCCGGGAAGACGGTAGTTGTAGCCACATCCTGTGACGCTGAGGAGGACGAGGAGCAGGAGTAATTTTGAATTTTGAATGATGAATTTTAAATTGTTCATGCTGGGACGTTTGGCTTCTTGGGGTTCTCTGGTTTCATTCAAAATTAAAAATTCATCATTTAAAATTACCTTCCTTGGGCGCCGTGATTCTTCAATCTAGGAAATTGCGCGCGGCGAGGCGAGCGCCTATTCTTTAGGGATGGAGTGCAGATGGATCAAACCCAAACCGGCTAACGATGTCCTGATTCGCCGGGTGGCGGGGGAGTTGGAAATCCCGATGGCCTTGGCGGAGGTATTGGTGGGCCGGGGTTTGGAGGACGCGGTGGAGGCGGGACGGTATTTTGACCCCAAGTTGCGGGAACTTTCTGCGCCGGAGGAATTGGATGGGATTGTCGAGGCCGTCGCCCGGGTGGATAAGGCCCTGAGAGGAAATGAGCACATCGTGCTGTATGGGGATTACGATGTGGATGGAGTGACGTCCCTGGCATTTTTATCGCGGGTCTTGCGGGCCCTTGGTGGGCGGGTGGATTGTTTTTTGCCGGTTCGAGCGGAAGAGGGTTATGGATTGAGCCCGGAGGGGGTGGAGCGCTGTTTTTCCGAATGCCGCCCTGATCTTGTGATTGCGGTGGACTGTGGGACCAACTCTGTGCGGGAGGCGGCGATGTTGCATGAGCGGGGGGTTGACATGATTATCCTCGATCATCATGAACCCTCGGGGGAACGCCCGCAGGCCATCATGGTGAACCCCAAGGTCTCCGGCAGTCATCTCCGTTATCTTTGCAGTGCCGGCGTGGTTTTTAAGTTGGTGCATGCCCTCCTCAAAAGGTCTCCCCATCCCGAGCTGGATTTGCGGGACTACCTCGATCTTGTGGCCATGGCCACGGTGGCGGACATGGTCCCGCTGGAAGGAGAAAACCGGATCCTTGTGCGGAGGGGTTTGCTGCAACTTTCCAAATCGCGATGGCCGGGGTTGCGGGCCTTGATGCAATCCGCGGATGTGGGGAATCGCCCCAGGGGTTCGGATATTGGGTTCCGACTCGGGCCAAGAATCAACGCATCCGGTCGACTGGGAACGGCCCTGGAATCCCTGAAATTGCTGACAACCGAAGATGAGCAGGAAGCCCGCGTGCTAGCCGCAGGTCTGGAGAGGCAGAACCGGGAGCGTCAGGGTGTGGAGCGAAGCGTTGCGGCGGAGGCTGATGATTGGGTTGCGAAATGTTTTAATCCCGGGCGCGATTCCAGCATCGTGGCAGGAGCTCGGGACTGGCATCAGGGCGTGCTCGGCATTGTGGCTTCGCGGATTATGAGAAAATACCATCGGCCAACCATTGTGATTGGATTTGGAGGGGATGGGATGGGCAAAGGCAGTGGGCGGAGCGTGGAGGGGTTTTCCCTGGTGGAAGCACTGACCAGTTGTGCGGGACTGCTCGAAAAATTCGGTGGTCATGAGTTGGCAGCCGGCTTGAGTATCCGCGAAGCACAATTTGAAGAGTTTCGTGGGAAATTCGAAAAATTTGCCCGGTCTGCGAGCGATGCCGAGATGTTGACTCCCCGTCTTCGGTTGGATGCGACGTTGGCGATTGCAGATATTGATGAGGACTTTCTTGATGCCCAGGATCGCCTGGAGCCATTTGGGAATGGAAACAGCCAGCCCGTCTTTCTTGCCCGCGGGGTTCGGCCAGCGTCCGCAGCCCGGGTCTTGAAAGAAAAACATCTGCGATTGGAGTTCGGAGAGAGCCGGCTGCGCATGGCGGCCATATTTTTTAATGGAGCGGAACAACCGCTGCCCCAACCCCCCTGGGACGTGGCCTTTCGGGTCGAACGAAACACGTATCAGGGCCGGGATGAACCCCAGATGCAAATTGTCGCAATCCGGGCCGGCGAGTGATGCGAGAGCCCCTCACCCCGCTCACGGAATGTGATTGGATCGCCCGAAATCGTGTCACCCCACTCGCAAAATTGGGGCTGACCACGCTCGGGGATCTGGTGAGACACTACCCCCGACGTTACGAGGACCGCCGGTCTTTTGCGGGTTTTCCTGATTCCGCCATGGAGAGCCCCGTCTGCATCACCGGACATATCGCTGCGGCAAGCCTCAAACGATTTGGTTACCGGCGGGGCGCGTATGAGATCACGCTGGAGAATGAAAGTGGGTCCGCGTTTTCTCAACCGGTGATCTGCCGATGGTTCAACATGCCCTACATGCAGAAGGTTCTCATGGTGGGGGATTCTGTGGTGATTTATGGACGGCCAAAAATGCGGGGGCGGCAGGTGGTGATCGATCACCCGGAGTATGAGGTCCTAGATGATGAGGACAACTCGCTCCACATGAAACGGATTGTTCCGATCCATGCCGCGGGCGAGGGCGTGACAACCCGGTTGCTGCGGGCGCTGATTCACGAAGCCTTGGATGTGTGTGATCTTGGGGCCGCAGGATTTTTGCGGACCGGGGATCAGCCACTGGACACCGCATTTCGTGAGATTCATTTTCCAGGGAGTCTTGAGTCTGCTGATGCGGCAAGAGAGCGCCTGGCGATTGACGAATGTTATGCCATGCAGGTCGCTGTGCAGACCCGGCGCAGCGCATGGGTCGGTCTGGATGGGGAACCAAAAACCTCCGAAGGGTCTCTGTTTGCAGAGTTGCTCAAGAACCTGCCCTTTCAACTGACCCCTTCACAAAAAACCGTCATTGCAGAAATCCAAGCGGAGCTGGTTTGTTCCCGGCGGATGAATCGGCTCTTGCAGGGGGACGTTGGCTCCGGAAAAACCTTGGTGGCCGTGGCAGCAATGGTCCAAACCATCGAGGCTGGCTTCCCGGCAGCAATCATGGCCCCCACCCAGATCCTGGCCGAACAACATCACGCCACCCTCACGAAACTGCTGAAACCCTTGGGAATCCCAGTGCACCTGCGCACAGGATCCCGCAAGACCAATGGTCGCTCCAATGACGCACAGCCCCTTACCAGCGACTCCCCACCCGCCATCCGCCTCCGCAAAGCGTTCCACCTTCGCCCGGCTACGGCGAGACCAGCCGGCGTGACAAGCCCGCATGTTGAACGCAGCTTTCCCCCGGCGATCGTGGGTACTCATGCCCTGCTCTTTGAGGACGAAGAGACCTTCCGGCCCGGGCTCATTGTGATCGATGAACAACACAAATTCGGAGTCATTCAGCGATCCAAGCTCACCGGGCTGCCAAGCCGCCCGGATGTGCTGGTCATGACGGCAACCCCCATCCC
>JBGTAR010000070.1:0-25242 GCA_041749815.1 Terrimicrobiaceae bacterium | reverse complement strand
GCCCAGAGCCCTGCTTCTGGATGAACCTCTCTCCAATCTTGACGCCAAGCTGAGGTTGGAGATGCGCACGGAAATCCGGCGGGTCTGCAAGGAATCCGGGCTGACAGCAATTTATGTGACGCATGATCAGAAGGAAGCACTTTCCATCTCAGATCGGATGGCCATTCTGGAAAGCGGAAAAATTGCGCAGATCGGCAATCCCGAGGAAGTTTACCGGCGTCCCAAATCCCGTGTTGTGGCCGACTTTATTGGGGAGACGAATTTTATTCCCGGCATGCTGTTATCCTTGGAAGGAGAGGCGGCGGTTGTGGAAACCGGGATTGGCCGTTTTCGTGGACATCTCGGCGATCCCGACTGGAAGCCGAATCGCGGGGAGGTCGTGAATCTTTCCGTGCGCCCGGAAAGCTGGGTCTTCACGACCGAGGTCACCACAGAAAATGCGGCCACTGGTCGCATCGGAGACAGTGTTTATCTGGGAGAGGTGGCGCAATATCAGTTTTTGGCAGGCGAGCAGGACTTGAAGATTTTTGAGCTGAACCCACGGATTTCTTCCCGTCCTGCGGACCGTGACCTCGTCGTGCGCGTGGAGCCCGAGGATGTGGTTGTCTTGCGCCCCTGAGTCATGGTTCGTGCTCTTGCTGTTCTCGTTGTGTTGGCCGCGGTGGTGGGACTGCCTTTTGTGCTTAAACCAGAACAGAACCTTCTCGCAGCTGCTGATGACAATCTCATCATTATCACTCCGCACAATGAGGCGATTCGTTATGAATTTTCCCGTGCCTTTGCAGCCCACTACCAGGAAAAAACCGGGCGCACGGTGCGCATCGACTGGCGGATCCCGGGTGGCACGAGCGAAATTGCCAGGTACCTCAAAGGCGAATATTTTGCAGCGTTTCAAACCTACTGGAGAAGACTGGGAAAGGAATGGACGCCAGAAGTGCAGGGCGCGTTTGACAATCCCAAGGTGGAACTGCCTGAGGACCCTGCCTTGGATTCTCCCGCCCAGGCCGCAAGAAGGGTTTTTCTCGACTCCGAGGTCAGCATTGGAGTGGACATCTTTTTTGGGGGAGGGGCCTTTGATTTTATCGGCCAAGCCGAGGCCGGGCGCTTGGTGAATTCCGGAGTCCTCACCCGTCATCCCGATTGGTTCACGGCAGACTCAATTCCACAGAGTGTCTCGGGGGAAGAATTTTATGACAAACAAGGCCGCTGGATTGGGTCCGTGGTTTCTTCATTCGGCATTTGTTATAATTCCGATTCCCTGGAGGCGCTTGGCATTGAAGAAATTCCTGCAAACTGGGAAGGCCTTGGCGACCCACGTTTCATGAAGCAGGTCGCGCTCGCCGATCCCACAAAAAGCGGATCAGCCGCCAAGGCGTTTGAGATGATTATCCAGCAACAAATGCAGCAGAGGATGGCGGCCTCCAAGGGAACAGAACCGGTGCTGTCCATTTCGGAGGGATGGCTGGATGGGTTGCGGGTCATCCAGCGGGCTTCGGCCAATGCCCGGTATTTTACGGATGCCGCTCCTCGCGTGACCGTCGATGTGGCGCAGGGGGATGCGGCGATTGGCATGTGTATCGACTTTTATGGCCGTTATCAGAGCGAGGCGGTGCGAGTCGGGGATGCACCCTCGCGCCTTCAATATTTCACCCCAGCGGGAGGCTCTTCCGTCGGTGTGGACCCCATTGGTCTGCTTCGTGGAGCCCCCCATGCCGAAGTCGCAAAACACTTTATCGATTTTGTGCTGTCAGTGGAGGGACAGAAGCTTTGGAATTTCAAGATTGGTGCTCCGGGAGGACCTGAACGTTATGCCCTCCGCAGGCTCCCCGTTCGCAAAGAACTCTATGACCCCCAATACACAGAATACCGATCCGACCCCGAGGTGTTCCCCTACGAGGAAGCGAAGCTGTTCACGTATCACCCTGGCTGGACCGGACCGCTCTTTAAAACCATGAGTTTTATTATTCGGGTGATGTCTTTGGACCCCCATGATGAGCAAGTGTCGGCATGGAAGGCACTCGTGGCGGCCGGGTTTCCCCCCCGCGCCTCTGAACGATTTGCCGACCTCTCTGCGGTGAACTACGAAGTTGCCCAGGAATCGATCCGCCCGACACTTTCATCGGCGAATCGGATCAAGGAGGTTCAACTCGCCAAAACTCTCGGCGATCATTTTCGGAAACAATACCGCGAGGCCGAAGAACTCGCCAAACAAGGAAAATAATAATCTTATGAGCAACGCCCTCGCCAAACTCGTCTATCTCGTGACCGGGTTGTTCTTTTTCTTTTTCTTCCTTTGGCCCATTGGCGAAACCATTCGCGGGGCCTTCTTTGATAATGCCGGAAATCTGACCTTTGCCTACATCGCCGAAGTCTTCCGCAATCCGATTTATCTGGAGGGGCTCTCCAATGCCTTTTGGCTTGCGGTCTGGAGCACAGCCCTCACTGTCCTGATTGCCGTGCCGCTGGCATTTGTTTCAGATCGTTATTTGTTTCCCGGCAAAGGCCTGCTCTCAGCACTGGTGCTTATTCCCATGATCCTTCCTCCCTTTGTGGGAGCCATCGGCATCAAAGCGATCCTGGGGCAGGCCGGGGCACTGAACGCGTTTCTTGGCGATCTCGGTCTCCTGACCCAACCCGTGGATTTTTTGGGTCAGGGCCGGTTCTGGGGGATCGTGGTCATGAATGCCCTCCACCTGTATCCCATCCTTTATTTGAATGTGGTCGCCGCACTGGCCAACGTCGATCCCGCGATGGAGGAGGCTGCCGAGAATCTTGGCTGCACGGGTTTTCGCAAATTTCGAAAAATCACCCTGCCTCTGATCATGCCCGGACTTTTTGCCGGAGGAACGATTGTGTTTATCTGGGCGTTCACCGAATTGGGGGTTCCTCTCATGTTTGAGTTCACCCGTGTGACCTCGGTCCAAATCTTTGGTGGCATCAAGGACATCGGCGGCAATCCGTTTCCGTTTGCGCTGGTGGCGGTCATGTTGGCGTCCACGGTGGTGCTTTATGTGGGCGGGAAATTTCTTTTTGGCAGGAACACTTACGCCATGATGGCCAAGGCCACGAGCCAGGGCGGACCACGCAAGGTTGGGCTTCTGGGGGCATGGATGTGCACCCTGTTTTTTGCAGGGGTGACATTTCTGGCCATCCTTCCCCACCTTGGGGTGATCCTCGTCGCGTTTTCTCAGGATTGGTATGGAACCATCCTTCCCACAAACTTCACCCTCGCAAATTTCGAAGCAGCGCTTGGACATAATCTCACGTTGCCCTCCATTCAAAACAGCATCAAATACGCCGGGCTGGCCACGTTGGTGGATGTGGTGCTGGGAATCGCCATTGCTTACGTGGTTGTAAGAACCAAGCTCCCGGGACGCCAGTTGCTCGACACCCTGGCCATGTTGCCATTGGCCGTGCCCGGGCTCGTGCTGGCCTTTGGGTATTTGGCAATGACCCAGGACGGCAAACTCTTCCAAGCCCTGAACCCGGTGGCCTATGATCCCCTGATTATCTTGGTGATCGCTTACAGCGTCCGCCGTCTGCCATATGTCGTGCGATCAGCCGCCGCAGGCTTTCAACAAACGAGTGTGACCTTGGAAGAAGCCGCTCAAAACCTCGGCTGTCCCCCCTTCAAAGCCCTTCGAAAAATCACCATTCCGCTCATCATGGCCAACCTCCTGGCTGGCGGCATCCTGGCCTTCTCCTTCGCCATGTTGGAAGTGAGCGATTCCCTCATCCTTGCTCAAAAACAAGAAGACTTCCCCATCACCAAAGCCATCTACGAACTGTATCAACTGCTCGGTGAAGGCCGATTTATCGCCAGCGCCCTTGGCGTGTGGGCCATGGCTTTCCTTGGCGTCACCATCATCGGCGCCAGTCTGATCATGGGCAAAAAACTTGGCGCGATCTTCAGGGTTTAGACGAGATGCTTTTCGATGCTGAAGCCTCTGGGTTTTGAAGCACGAATAATTCAACATCCGGAACGCGAGTTCTGCCTTTCCTTATTTGCGTGAATTCTCGCCAAGAGCCCCCTCTTGGTCCCCGTTCCCGTCGTCCGAGCCCCTGCGAGCTGGAATCGCTCGAATCGCTGACTTATTCGGCTCTCAGCCTTGTGCGGCGTGCGAGGAGAGCCAGTCCAGAAAGCAAAACCAAGCCCGCAGTTGTGGGTTCGGGAACAAGTTCCGAGGATATGTGGAGGGTGTAGCTGGGAGTTGTGAATCCTGTGCCTCCGATGTCAAAGTTATCGGCCTGGCCAGATGGAAAGACCGACACCCCGATGTAGTAAAGGCCTGCAGCCTGATTTGGAAAATCAAGGAACGGGTCGAAGACGTGCTCAGATCCTGGGTCAACGATAGCCTGATCATCATTGCTCCCAACCAGAGCCCCGAAAACATTCCAGACCCCAATTTCGAGATCCACGTTGGGCATTGCTCCATCAACATCAAAAAACAAGCGTCCGCCCAAATGGCTGATCGCAAACCAATCGACCGATGAGTCACCGGAGGCCACAATCGATGCATGGTAGTAGGTCGTGGACAATTCAATGTCGGGCACAAATTCCGAGGTGAAGGAAAAGGGGCTCACAAACTGGGCCATGGCCGGGGAGTCGTTGCCCTCCACTTCAAAAACTGAAGCCGCTTTCACGCAGGTGCCGGTGAGGAAAACTGCTGCCGCAAGTATTCCAACCATCCGTCCCAACCGCGACTCAGCCCTCTGTGACGGGATCCAGGCGGGTTGGTCCTGCTCAAGTGGGTGGGAACTGGCACAGATCATTGCTTGGTTGGGGCGAATTGACATGGTGTTTTTCATGGTTTTGATGGCTTGGGCACGGATTACCTCGCCATGTTCTACTAAAAACCGGTTGCGTTGGGAATCAGGGGTCCCCTCATTTTTCGTAATTTCTAAAACGAGGTGTGAAGGATCTGTGGGTGAGGCAACGAAGGGTTGCCAGCCGGAGATGACGGGGAAGATTCTGAAGCGGACTGAGGCCGATCCGGAGTCTTGAGTCCGTCAGGCCTCGGCCTTTCCGAGCACATCAAGGTAGGTTCGGGAGATCACTTTTTTGGTCTCGGGGTTGACGGTTTCGATGCGCATGGATTTCAGCATCCACTGACCGTCGATTCGCTGGACATCAACCACCTCAAAACGGCGAATGAGGCGGCCTTGGGGGTCATACCCTTCAACGCGCATCAACGCCCCCCCGTCCTGGTCAATCCATAACCTTGCAACCCCATACTGGGAGGCACCTCGTGGGGCTTGGATTTCAAATTTCCATGACCGACGTGATCGGATCGTCTCCTCCCCGATAATTTTCGGGTGCTTCCAATAAAGGAACTTGAGAGCCAAATCTTCGAAAGAGATATCTGTGCCACGAACACGTTCATCGTAGCGGGCCGCCCGCACCGGAGCATTTTTTGAACCGATTCGTTCCGTCAGGCGCGACTCGTCATCACCGAGGTCAAGAATGAGTGCTTGGGAAGGATTTTCGAACTCATACGAGACCTTGCCATCCACCACGATTTGAAATGGCGTGTTGTTCCGTCCGTTGCGAAGTTGTGCATCAAGGGCAATGGCACTTCCCAGAGGGTTCACGCGCGCCGCACGAAGGATGGCTTCGGCTTCCGTTTGCGCCCACACCAGGGAGGGGAACCAGCTCAAAAGCAAAACGCCTGCCACCTTGGCGAATCGGGGAGAAAGAGTGCGACGGATCAAATTCACAAACATAGATCCGACAAGCTACTGCTCGTTGCCCCTCTGGCAACACCTTCTTTCATTGTTGAACATAGACAGCGTGCGTGCATGTGGGGTAGGCTCCGGGCAATCGGCGATTGATGAGTTCGAATAAAACATCCCACACATTGCCGAAGGTCATCCCGCCGCTTCCGAGAAATGAAAAGGGTGCCTTCACTCGCCCCCTCAAGGTTTGTTTTTCCGTCCCGGAATTCCTTGGTTTTCCCATCAGGGGGGGGATTGGACAAGATTACGCGGCTTTCGCAGTATCTCTAGTGAAGGCCGGGCATGATGTCACCGTTTTGATGGCCGCGGACTATGCGCCGGATGATCCACGAATGTCGGGCGTTGAGGAGGGGGCAAAGGCGCTGGGAGTCCATCTGGTGTTTCTCCCGGAGCTTCCGTTCCGCTGCGCCAAAGCCCAAAACAGAGGCCAGCACCCGATCATCGCCTATCGGGCCTGGCATTGGCTGAAGGATAAAATTTTTGATGTGATTCACTTCACAGAATATCTGACTTCAGGGTTCTTTTGTGTCTCTGCAAAGCGGGGTGGTATGGGATTTCAGAACACCCTCCTCAGCGTCTCGCTCCGAGGTCCATCCCGCTGGTGTCGCGAAGGTGACGCCGTCTTTATCAGCGAATTTGCGATGCTTGAAACCGATTTTCTGGAACAGAAAACATCGGAACTTGCGGATCTGGTTATTGTTCCGAGTCGCCACATTGCGGAATGGGTTGCCAGCAACGGATGGGACCTGCCTGCGCACATATACCACCAGGCAAACCTCATGCTCATCCCTGAGTCGATCACCCCGCGCAAGGTGTCAGCATCGGAAACCCTGAAGGACATTGTGTTTTTTGGGCGCCTCCAGCCAAGGAAGGGATTGCAGGAATTTTGTGAGGCTATCGACCTCCTAGACCCGGCGTTGCTTTCTGATGTCAGCATCACGTTTCTTGGTTCGCATGTCACTGCCCCCATCGATAGCAAGTCCTACTTGGCAAATAAAACCGCAAGCTGGGGGGCGGCCAGGGTCAACGTCTTGGATCATTGCTCGCGCGAGGAGTCCCTCAATTATCTGCGCAGACCGGGAGGGCTCGCCGTCATTCCCTCCCGTCTGGAATCCTGTGGCAATGCCCTCCAGGAGTGTCTCGTTTTGGGGATTCCCTTCCTCGCAGCAAACACCGCGGTCATTCCAGAACTGATCCGGCCAGCAGACCAAGGGGCTGTTTTGTTTGAACTCTCGGCCAAGGCCTTGGCGAAGAAGCTCGCAGCGGCTCTGATTGAGCCTCTGCAGGCCGTCCCTCCTCTACAGAACGCGGAGGAAAGTGAAGATCGTTGGGTGGGCTGGCACAATGAAATCGCCACGCATCGCCCCGATTTTTTGTGGAAGGCTCCTACTGATGCCCTCCCGCGAGTGAGTGTCTGCATGACTCACTTCAATCAACCCATTCTTGTGCTCGATGCCATTAAATCCCTGGAAGCACAGACTTACACAAATTTTGAGGTCATCCTGGTTGATGATGGAAGCACTCATCCGGCGGCAAAGGCAGTGCTGGCGGAGATTGAACAGCGTTTTGCGGTCCGGGGGTGGCGGGTACTGCGTCAGGAAAACCTCTACATTGGTGCTGCCAGAAACCATGCGGCCCGTGAGGCTGAGGGAGAGTTTCTGATCTTTATGGACGATGACAATATCGCCAAACCTGATGAAATTGCGTGCTTTGTTCGCGCAGCTCTGACATCGGGGCAGGATGTTGTGGTGTCAATGATGGATTGTTTTGAGGGCCTTGGTGATCCCTTGCCAGTGGGGCATCCGGGACACTGGCGGGAACTCTTTCTTGGCGGCCCTCTCTCCGCGGCTCTCTTTGAGAACACTTTGGGAGATGCCAATCTTTTTGTCCGGCGGGAGGTTTATCAGAAATTGGGCGGTTTTTCCGAGATGAAACAGATCACTGGCGAGGACCGCCATTTTCTGGCCAAAGCAGCACTTGCCGGTCATTGCATCCAACTTCTCCCCGAGGCCCTCTATCACTACCGCGTTCGCTCAAACAGCGTCTATCGCTCTCTCAATATTGTCGGGCAGGGAAAACTCGCAGTTTCCGTGTTCGACGATGTCATTCCTCCTCCACTCAAAGACACCTTGGTGTATGCATTCTGCCTCCACACAAATCAAAGCTCTTCCAGCGGGAAGCCCGCCACTCTTCGAGATTACCGAACGGTGGCTGATAGCAGTGTCACCACCATTGGTGTTCAGGTTTATTGGGGCATGGGGTGGTTTGAGGACGAGGCCGATCAGATCTGGAGTGGCGGGGAGGCGCTTTCGGCAACTCTCCTGCTGAATGCTGCATCCTCGTGCGATATCAACTTTTGCGCTCACGTAGTAGCCGCAGAGCACGGGAATTTCCTCAGTGTTGCCTTGAACGGCGAGGAGTTTGAAAACCGTGTCGAGGGCCAGATCCTACGGATTGCAGACCTTCCCCTTCGACAGGGGATGAACATCTTGAGCTTCACCCCAAAGCTCCCTCCGGCAAGGGTGATTCCAGGTGATCATCGAAAACTGGGCTACCTCTTCACACAAATTTCTATCACTCCCTCCTCATCAGAGGAGCCCGTTCCGATCTCAATCGACGTCATGCCCCCCGCAGCGAGCCCTGATCGCACCGTCCTGATCAATGAACTGTTTAAAGTTGGGGCGCGGGCTGGTTTTGACGAAGGGTGGTATGACGATGAAATCGCTCACCGATGGTGCGGACAGTCCGGTCAAACCAGCTCCATCATTTTCCAAAGCCCTGTTGAACAGAGGATCCGTCTGGCGGCCGGCATTAAGTGGCTCTCTGAGGGGGACTCGCTTCAAACACAATGTCATGGGGAAACCGCCCATTTCGAGCATCCCGGCGAACAGCTCGATCTTGAACTCACGATCAAACCCGACATCGTCAACACCCTTGTCTTTGAGACCGCACTACCCCCGGTTTCCCCGGGCTCCGATGATTCACGTCATTTGAGTTTTCGCCTGAGTAATATTCAAATCACGCTGATCTAGTCGCCTGATTCTGTGGGTTTGAGGGATGTTTCCTCTTATGTTGGTCCTTTTATTTCTCTAACAACGGGAACGATCCCATGCACGAGGGAATCCAAATCCGTGAATAAATATGAGCCTGGGAGAATTGATTTCATGCCACCACGAATCAATATCCCCGACAGATCGTGAACAATCACGTTTTTGATTGCTTTTTATGAAAGACTGTTGGAAATTATCTGGCAGTCATCCCCCCATGAATTTTTTTTCCCGTGATTTGGCAGCTTTTGCCATGCTTTCGTCCTTTCTTTTTTCCTTCTCCGGGGCAGTGATGGGAAAGCCGATTGAAGCGTTCGAGAGTCGTGAGTTTTCGATGCCTGGGAATGTCCACACAATGCCCTATCGGCTCTATGTGCCAAAGCACTATGACGGCTCACAACCTTTGCCGCTGGTGATCAATTTGCATGGTTTGGGAGGAAGCGGAGGCGGGGACCAACAAATGGACAACCATGCCAGTGGGGGGATGTATTTTGCGGATGATGAATTCCAGAGCCGCCAACCATCATTCGTTTTGATCCCGCAGGAACCATCCACCACAAACCTGCACTGGGATGATTCTGTGGTGGGTGATTTGCTATTTGCGTTGATTGAATCGTTGGAGGCAGAGTTTTCGATTGATCCGGATCGTATTTATTTGGGGGGGATATCGATGGGCGGACATGGAGTTTGGCGGTTGCTGGCCCAGTCACCGAACCGTTTTGCTGCGGCATTTCCGTCTGCTGGCTGGAGTAACTCCGGAGATGCTGCCTCGATTCGGCACATTCCGATTTGGGCATTCCATGCGGCCGATGACAGCGTGGTGAACGTGAATGGATCGCGGAATATGGTTGCAGCGGTGCGCAATGCGGGTGGCTCTGTGATTTATACGGAGTTTAACAGCGGAGGACACGTGATTGGACCCGTGGTGAGCCGTCAGAGACCGCTCTGGGACTGGCTGCTGGCGCAGCGCCGGGGAGTTCCGCCTGCGGGTTCCCCTCTGGTGACGATTGGCTCCGTGATCAAAGGCAGCGAACTCTCGCTAGCCGGATCGGCACAAAATGGAGAGGAGGGTGTCACGCGGGTCGAATGGGTGAATAATCGCGGGGGAAGTGGCACCGCTGTCGGGACTACTGATTGGTCGGTTGCATCCATCCCACTGCAATCCGGCACCAACGTGATTCGGGTGACTGGTTTTGGACCATCTCCTGCGGATAGTCTGACGGGTGAAACGTCATTTAATACGACTCTGACAATCCAGCACACAGCGCCTGTGGGGGATCTGATTCCGCCAAACGCGGAGATGACTGGGTTTCCACCAGACTCGATTCAGACAACGCAGGCACAGATTGGCTTAACCGGCACGGCTTCGGACAACTCCCAAGTGGCCGCGGTCATCTGGAGTAATGATCGGGGAGGATCAGGTGCGGTAACTGGAACGACAACATGGGCCGTCGATGTCCCTCTCGATCCCGGAGAAAACACCATTTCAATCACAACCTCCGATAGTGCAGGCAATTTCAACAGGCGCAGTGTTCGCGTGAATCGGACGAGTTTGGTGAATGCCCCGCCCAATGTTCTTGCTGGTCCGGACGTCATTCTTGTTGTGCCTCAGCATTCTTTGATTCCCGAGAGTCATGTGGGAGATGATGGATTGCCGGCTTCCGCCGTGCTTCAATGGAGCCAGGTCGCCGGTCCGCCGGGGGTGACCTTTGACAATGCCGCAGCGTTGCGGCCCACGGCCTATTTTCCAATGGTGGGAGACTATGAATTGGAACTGACAGCGAGCGATGGTCAACACACGGTGAGTGACCGGATGAACGTGCAAGTCCGAACGCCACCGGTATTTGCCGCATCCGAGGCTGTGGCAGCAATCAATCTCAATGGTCCGCGATACACGGATGCCGATGGGGTTGATTATTTTGAAGGCTCCTCGGCGCTGGATCAGGATCCCGACTATGCCTGGTTTCCAGCCAGCTATGCGGACAGTGGCAATGCGATCTCAGGCACCAGCGATCCTCTCCTCTATCAAACGGCGTTTTTCGCTCGCGGGAGCTTTGAAATGAAGATTCCCGTTCCAAACGGTGACTATGTGGTGACCTTAAAAATGGTCGATTTTTCAGCTGCACTGGGTTCGAATTTGAGGGACATTTATTTGGAGGGTTTCCGCGTGCTGGATAAATATGACGTGAGAGCCCACGCTCCACGATTTGGGGCTCACGATGTGCATGTGCCTGTCACGGTGAATGACGGCGAACTGCATGTGTATCATGAAAACTTCGAATACCGTGCTTTGCTTGCGGCGATTGTTATCCGAGGTGCTCTTCCACCCGAGAGCAACACCCCTCCGCAGGTTGATGCCGGCGCGAGCTTCCAAACCCTTCTGAACCAGTATGGCCAGCCAACTCCAGAGATCACCGATGATGGGGCATTGCCTGGCAGGCTTTTTCCAATCTTGTCATGGAGTCAGGTCAGCGGGCCCGGCACCGCCTACTTCAACGATTCGACGTTACCGCGTCCGCGTGTGACATTTTCTGACCCAGGCGAATATGTTTTGAGGTTGGATGTGGATGATGGAGAATATCCTGCATCGGACACGGTGACCGTGGTTGTCACAGCCCCCTCCAATGCTCGAATCCAGTTGGATGTGGGTGATTTTGATTCCGCACCTTTGGGATGGACGGCAGTTGATAAACACTTCAGCGCGAATCACAGCAATTTGGTGAATGAGTTTGGAGTCCCCACGAATGTTGGGCTGTTGATCGAAGGCGGGTTTCTAAACAAAGACCGAACAGGTCTGACCAATTCAACGTTGTATCATTCCGACGCCGTAAGAGATGGCTTCTACACCAGCCAGTTTCGGGTGGCGGGATTCAAATTCACGGGCCTGGATCCAGAAAAATCTTATCAACTCAAAATTTACGCATCAACCACGCTGGACCCCGATGCCACAGGCATCTACACGGTCGGTGACGTCAGCGGCACGCTGCAAGCCTACAACAACACGTCAGAAACTGTGACATTGCCAGGGCTGATCCCCGAGGAGGATGGGACCATGATTTTAGCCGCACGTCCGGACGGCGCTGTGGGGGTGGTGGTCATCAACGTCATGATCCTCTCAGAGGAATATGTCCCCTCGCTTCCGCCGGGCTTTTCTGCATGGATTCGGAGCCAGTATCCCGATGCGGATGAGAGTGTGACGGCCATGGATGCTGATCCCGAAATCCGGGGATTATCCAATCTCAAGGCGTATGCGCTTGCGGCCGAGCGTGGGGACACAGCCCAATCCGTCGAACCATACCTCAGCTTGGAGGATGATTCCCCGGCCTTTTGTTTCAACCGTCGCACAACCTCGGATCTGGCATATGAGGTGATGGTTTCCGGAGACCTCGATGGATGGACGAGCCTTGCATCCATTTTACCTGGGGAGTCCGATTGGACAGGGCCCGGGGTGGTGGAGGAAACCACATCCGATCCGCGCAGCGTCAGGGTCTATGACATTCCCGCCGACCCTGACGAGCCACTTCGCCGATTTTACCAGCTGATTATCACCCCAATTTATTAGGAGACATTGACCGCATGAGAATTCCTGCCCGATTCATTTTAACGGTGTTCGTGGGATGCCTTGGGAGTGCCGCAGGACTGGAGGCCGCTGAAACCTACACTCCAATACCAATCAACACCAATGGCAGCCCGCGTGGATACTGGGAGTTTCTGCCGGCTGCGTATGCCGCCAACCCCACCAAGGAATTTCCTGTGGTGATCTTTTTGCACGGCCTTGGAGAGGGGGGCTTGGGGACTGTTGGGGGGGAATTAAACCGGGTTTTAGCGAATGGCGTGGCAAACAATTTGAACTCTCCCTCAAATTCCATCCGTGCATTGTTGAATAATCAGGAAGTGGTCGTGCTTTGCCCACAAAACGCCTCAGGCGCGTGGTGGAGCAGTGGGAGTATCCGTCCATTTTTGGATTTTGCGCTGGCCAATTATCGCATCGATCCCAAGCGGATCTACCTGACGGGTCTGAGTTCAGGCAGCCAAGGGGTCATGAGCTTCATGAACAATGACCCGAATGCCGACCAATTGGCAGCGGCGGTGGTGTGTGCTTTCCGTGGCGAAATTGACGAGGGAGCTCCTGCCCAGTTGGTTCAAGTCATTCCGTTCTGGATTCTGACAGCGAGAGGTGATTGGAGTTCCAACCCGCATTTGACACTGGACCTCATGGCCAGTGAGCTTGCAGGTCTCAATGTCCCCACGATGTTGAATACCAATCCGGGAGGGCCTTCACCGACCAGCACCCACACCGGGGTTTTCTCACCAGAGTCGGGGTGGACCTGGTCCGCTGGGATCGATGCAGTCGAAGGCGTCAATCCGAAGGTCACGATTTTTCCTGGCAGCAATCACAATTCCTGGACAGCAACCTATAATTCAACAGCCATGTGGGACTGGCTGCTCACTCAGAAAAAGCCCGAGGTCACTATCATGTCACCGGTTTCGGGTCATTTTGTGACCCCGGGAGAACCCTTTCAATTGATTGCCCAAGCTGCAGATTGTGATGATCAGGTTCTCGAGGGTGCCGCGATTCAGTGGTCCAGCAACTTGGATGGCCCCCTGGGAACTGGCACCAGTCTGACGCCTGCCGCGCTGAGTCCAGGATATCATGTCATCACCTGCCAGGCCATCGATTCAAAGCACCGGGGGGCGCGAGCGGAGGTTGCAGTCATCGTCCCCAATGTGAGCTCGTTCAGTGCACGATTTGATTTTGGATCTGGGGGTGCTGGTTTTCCTACCACAGATGAGGGTTGGAACAATGTGACATCTGTGACAGCAGGGGCCGCAGGCAGCATCGTTCAGAATACAGTGGATATTCACGGCACTCCGCTGGGCATACGGCTGGAGGTAACTCAGAGTTTTGAAGGAATCAACACAGCCGGTGTGGCCTCATCGGCTCTGTATCCGCAATCCGCACAAACGGACACCCTCTACGTGGGAAACACGACTTCAAGCGCCGAAGTGAGCATCAGTGGGCTGAATCCCTCAGCTGCCTATGAAATGACATTTTTTGCATCGCGAGCCACCGGTTCCAACCGTGTCGGCGTTTTCACGGTGAATGGTGATCACGTTTCGCTGGATGCCACCGACAACGCCAATCAAGCCGTCACTCTTTCCAATCTGATCCCGGATGCCACTGGAAATCTGGTGCTGGCAATCACTCGGGGAACCGGTGCCGCCTTTGGATATTTGGGAGTTCTCACGTTGACCACCAGCGATGGGGCTCCAATCAACGCCGCACCGACGGTGGACGCGGGTACGGACCAGGTCATTCTCCTTCCAGAGTACACCACCGAGCTTCAGGGCACGGCAACTGATGATGGAAGGCCTGGCAGCAGTCTGACGATGCAGTGGTCGTTGGTGGAAGGGCCGGGGGAGGCCATCTTTGATGATGTGTCCAATCCTGTAACCCCCGTTCGTTTCACGCTGCCTGGGCGTTATCTTCTGAAGCTGTCCGCCTCCGACGGAGAACTGGATTCCGAGGATATTGTGACTGTTGAAGTGCAGGGAGACAGTCCAACCCTGCTGGTGGCCATCAATGCCGGAGCCTCCAGCGATTTCACCGCAGCCGATGGCACGGTGTTCCTCGCGGACACCTGGTTCACAGGTGGAGGCAGTTTCACAACCACTATCCAATACGCCAACACCCAAGATAACCCCCTGCACCAAGTCTACCGCTATAGCTCCGGAGGATTTTCTTACAACATTCCCGCCGGGGATGGCGACTACCTCGTCGAACTGTTCTTTGCCGACAATGCCGCCGCTGGGGCCCGACGCTTTCATGTCCTGATCGAAGGGGAGCTGGCTCTAAATAACTATGACATTCGATCCGTCGCAGGGCTGAACACCGCAGTGATTGAGACCCCTAATGTGACCGTAACCGATGGCACGCTAAACATTGAGTTCCAGCCGCTGGCAGGTAACGCCAAGGTCAATGCCCTGCGGATTTTCAAATCCGGTGCATCTTTAGGTGGCTTTGATGATTGGGCCCTGGAGAAAGAGTTGATTGGGGACGATGCATTTCGTGAAGCAGACCCTGACGGTGATGGCCTTAAAAACCAAATTGAACAACTTTTTGGAAGTGAACCGTCCCTGGCGGAAGCATCTCCCTTGGCCGTTTTCCACTCACCGGACTCCGAATTTCTCACCCTGAGCTTCCCTCGTAATACGAAGGCAAGAGATATGACGGTTATCGTTGAGCGCAGCGAGAATTTTCAGCACTGGGATGAGGTCGGACGAATCTCCCAGGGGATTCCCAGCGGGCAGGGCTTCGTGAGTGACATTGGTACGGGTGGCATACGGACCACAACCTTCCGAGATATTTTTCCATTCCCAGAAGCGGGGGGCACTTTTATGAGGTTACGCATTCTGCGGCCTTGAACAGGAACCTCTTTTCTACTTCTTTGAGATTTTCCAGGAGGTGGGTGCCCTGGTTTCCGTGAATTTTTAAGCCCGATAGCTCAACTTTCAACGCCTGGCCGATGACAGATATCCAAAAGCAAGCGGGCTGGCAAAAATTAGGGGCAGTGGCCACAGATTGTTTTGCATCAAGAAAGCGATTACCGCGTAGCCAATGATGGAAATCGTGATGACAAGAGGGTTTCCTGAGAGGGGTTTCAGGCATCTTTCCAGAGGGCGTATAGATCTGCTCTTAAGATAGCACGTGAGGTTGAGAGGGGAGGGGAACCCCGGCTCTTGGATCTGTGGCGGTGTCAGATGTTCCAGGTCGTTGCGCAACAATGGATGGGATAATTGTGAACCAGTGGTGTATCCAAAAATTCTGTGGCTCCTTCCCGATCAGAGTTGAACGGTGGGTTGAGTGTTTTTCCAATTCGTCGTGTGGTAAGTGAACAAATATATCAGTAACAGTGTTTACTGTTAATATTTAGCTAGTTGTCAGGAGGCTCTCACGGGTTGGGCCACCCGGACCGGGTGACAGGGGCATAGAAGTCTAAAACCACGAATAGTAAAAATATATAATATGTTTATAACAAGCATTTTAATATTATATATTACCTAATAATAATATATATATAGTATATCTCCACTGATTGTGTGATTGCAATGTGCAAAAATCAAGCCATCCTTTACTGCGGGTTCGTTATGGGGGGAATAGGGGAACAGGTTGCATGACGGTCCAAAAAAGAGGATTCAGCAAGAGACTTGCAAGGGAAACTTGGGGTGATGCAAAGAACCCCTGCGGCCGGAAGCTGGGTTCTCTCTCTTGAGATCTGTGGTCCAAAGCGCAGTTCGTTTGCGCACCTGAAAATGTTGAATGTGCCCTGTTCATACCCTGTTTTTTTCGGTTCTCTTTGTTGGTTTTTCGTGAAAATCTGACAAGAAATGCCCTCCCTTGAGATGGCAATTCTGCTTTTCATTTCAATGTTCCCAGTGCGGTTTTTGTTGTGCGGGTTGTGTTTCCTGGGCGATTGCTGACTGGTAGAAGGCCTTGTTCCGGGAGGGTGGGTTGAAAGCGTGAGCGGATGCTTCCGATTCTTGAGGCTCGCTGACCGAGTTGCCCTTGATGCTCGCGATGGTAATGGGATTCCTCCTTGGCGGAATCACACCCCTCGAAACTGGTCGCGCATCGGAGAAAAAAATCGTGCTCATCAGTGGAATAACGTTTGGCATCTCACGGTTTGCAAAAAAGTGTTGAAAGGAGCGATTTTCTCTAAAATCGTATCGGGAGTGGCGCACTCGCGGGCGTCTGCTGTTTCAGCGATGGGAAGTTTCCAGTTCATATGTGCAACTGGAAGCTTACGTTGATACTTCAGCGCAATTTCAAAAAGAAAATAAAATACGTATTTTTTACGTAGTGGCTTCCACCTCCGCTTCGGCCTCAGACAAGCTCCCCTGGGGCTTGAAAGGGGAGGGATGTTAAGCAGCCTTGCGGCGACGTCTCAACCCTGCGGCAGCAGCAACCGCTCCCAGCAAGGCGAGCGAACTGGGTTACGGCACGGCGGCACCGTCAATCCATAGGTCGGATTGGAAAGAAGTGTCTTGCGCATTGACGATGCCAAAATAAAACGAGTATCTGCCGTCCTCCGTAATGTCGACTGTCAACTCAGTCCAGCCATTGATTAGTAAGCGTCACGTAGGGGACCTCCTTCTCGAGCATCCGTAGAAGTCGTATCTTGTGGGTTATGACAACTACGAAAGATACGCGGCTTGAGATATTGAAGCAGGATGGGATTGGGCGTGTTCGCACGCCGAGAGCGCTGCAAGAGGCGATCTTGCAGGAGTATGATCGCAGTGGGATGAGCGGACAACAGTTTGCGCAACTCCATGGGATCAAATATCAGACCTTTGCGACGTGGGTGCAAAAACGACGGAAGCGAAAGGCAGGAGGGCATGCGGTTTCGAGCCCCCCGGTTCGTTGGGTTGAAGCTGAGGTTGGAGGAGGCGGGGGAATGCAAGGTGGGCGATCGGGATTGGTTGTGGAACTTGGCAGGGGAACGCTCCTGCGGGTGGGAGATGAACTGGAAGCGAAGTTGGCGGCGGTATTGCTGGGGCACTTGGGGGTTGGGCGATGCTGAGTTTTACCGGAGGGCTGCGAGTCTTTGTGGCGCTTGAGGCATGCGACATGCGAAAGGGCTTTGAGGGGTTGGCGGGACTTGTGGGGGAGGAACTGAAAGAAAATCTCAGAAGTGGAGCGCTGTTTGTATTTTGCAACCGAAGACGGACGCGGTTGAAAATCCTGTATTGGGACGGAACCGGGTTGTGGCTGATGACCAAGAGACTTGAAGCAGGGACGTTCTCATGGCCGAAGGATACGGAAGGCAAAAAGAAGATGCAGTTGCGACCTGAAGCGCTGGCGATGTTGACTGACGGGGTGGAGCTGAGAGGAGGGAAGTTATTGCCATGGTATGAACGGGAAGATGATGGAAAAGCTAATGTTTAGGCATGGTTCCTGCTAAGCTAATAGTGCGTGGAAAACCTAAGTAAAAAGCGGCTTTTGGAGGAGGTTGAAAGGCTCTCCTTGGAGAACACGATGCTAAGGGAAGAGAACGTGCGCCTCAAACATGAGATGTCCCTGATGCGCCAGAAGATGGATCTTCTCATTCGGAAGGTTTTCGGCAGGTCGAGCGAAAAACTGGACGCGAACCAGCTCGACTTGTTTTTACTCAATCTGGGCGACGAGTCGGGAAAAGGTGAGGCCTCCTCTCTGCAGGAGGCCGACCCGACCACGAAGGCCCGCAGCAAGGCACCTCGGCGTGAGCGTTGGCCATCGGATCTTCCCGTTGTGGAGGAAGTCATCGACCCGGCAGAAGTCGTGGCGGCTCCCCAGGACTGGCGCTTGATTGGAGCAGAGGTCAGCGAGCAACTTGATTACGAACCGGCGAAGTTCCTGCGCAGGCGCTTGGTGCGGCGCAAGTATGTTCACCTCATGGATCGTGATGTCGCCCCGGTGATAGCCCCAATGCCCGAGGTGCTGTTGGAGCGCTGCATTGCCGCGCCTGGCCTTTTGGCGGCGATCATCGTGGGAAAATACTGCGACCATCTTCCCCTTTACCGTCAAGAAGACATCTTTGAAAAACGCCACGGGGTTTACCTTCCCAGGGCGAGCATGTCGCGCTGGATGGGAATGGTCGCCGATTGGCTGCAACCCATTTATGAAATCATTCGCACCGGAGTGATGGGTGGCGGCTATGTGCAAGTGGACGAAACCCCGATTCGCTACCTGGCCCCTGGTCACGGGCAAACCAAACTCGGATACCTTTGGACAGCGCTCTCGCCCGGCGGCGATGCGTTCTACCATTGGGAAACGAGCCGGGGAGCCCATTGCTTGAACAATGTGATAGCAGCCGACTTCCAAGGCAAGGTGCAGTGCGACGCCTATGCGGCCTACCCAAGCTTCACCAAGGACAAGGAGTTTATTGAGTTGGTCGCTTGCTGGGCGCACGCCCGCCGCTACTTCTATGAGGCCCGCGAACACGTGCCCCAGCGCGCCAAGTGGATCCTGCGTCAGATTGGGAAACTCTACGCCATCGAGGAGCGCCTGCGTGAGATCGGGGCCGGTCCTCAACTCCGTGACGCCTGCCGGGCCGCTCAGAGCGCTCCCATCTACCAACGCATCCACCGCGCTCTGGTCGCATTCAAAAAATCCGGCCACCATCTGCCGCGCAGTTCTTTCGGCAAAGCCATCGACTACGCGCTCTCCAACTGGAGCCTGCTTGGGGTCTACCTCGAAGACGGACGTGTGGAGATCGACAACAACTTGGTGGAAAACGCCATCCGCCCAACGGCCATTGGCAAGAAAAACTGGCTCTTCTTCGGCGATGCTGACTCGGGTCAACGCAGTGCCATCCTCTACACCATCATCGAATGCTGCCGTCGCCGGGGCATCAATCCGTTCGACTATCTGCGCGACGTTCTTACCCGTTTGCCCAACGCCACCAACTGGTCCGTTGCCGAACTGACACCGGAAAACTGGCTCAATGCTCAAAAGGCAGATCTTCAGGCCGCTGCCTGAAATGTCATAAGCGTCGTAGCTCTCGGCTATGACATCTATGATAAATCAAGAAAATCAAGCGAGGCACCCCGCGTAACGCTTACATTGATTAAGCCGAATTGCTGTTCAACTGAAACGCCGCCGCTGGAAAATCAGTGAAGCCGCGCCAACTGCGAGAAGCATGAATGCTGTCGGCTCAGGAACCGTGCTGTAAAAACCTCCGCTGACACCAGTTCGAACCTCCCCGCCAAATGTGGAACTCGATGAATCATAATAACTTAGCAGCGGAATGCCTGAACCTGTCTGGAACTGATACCAAGCTTGGAAATTGTTTGTAGCTTGGGGAACGGCGGCAACATCCGCAAGAGTCCAGTTTGCTGGCAGGGAGCCAATCCCGGCTGTCGTTGCTGTCACTGGCACAAGCCAACCAGAACCAAGGGGGCCACTGTTTAGTCCGGTATGAGGTTGAAGCTGAACAACAAGCTTTGTTGGGATACTCTGAATTCCACTGATCGTGTCCCAAGTGATGTTCGCTGTGGAGTTCCATGTGGCAATACCTGTGGAGGCATTGTAATCGGAGAATGTCATATTGCCGGTGGAACTCCCCTGACTTGAGTGATAAGGATTGGCGATACTGTAGAAAGTCCAATACAGCTCATCATAAGACACGGGATTCATGTTTGTGTAAAAGTTTGTTCTGCCGCCCGTTTGCCCGGCAGTGCCTGAACCACTAAAAGTCACCCCGCCCGGGGGAGGATAAACAGGGCCGATGGGAGCTGCTTCGAGTTTTGCTGCATCTAAAGCAAGGCCAAGGAATAGTGCAGTAAGAGCAAAGCATGCGCTTCTTAATTTCAAGACGGGGGGATTCATGATGTGGGTTTTCATTTTAATCTTCTCCTTTCGGTTTTTGTTGTGTTTTTTATGTTTGCAGTGTGACTGGTTTGAAGCATTTTCCTGAAGTCTAGAGGGTGGATTAAACGCCGGAGAGGATGCCTCCGATTCTTGGCCAGCGCTGTGACATATTCTCCGGATGCCGGCGGATGGTGACCAGGGATCCCTTCTGGGCGGAATTCGAGTACCTGGAACTGGTTGCGCGTCGGTCAAAATAATCGTGCTCATTTTGGGTATAACGCTTGAGATCTTCTGGTTTGCAAAAAAAGTGATGGGAGAAACGATTTCTTCTTTTCTGACACGGGTGCTAAACATCCCAAGATATTTTGCCAAATTGGTAATAGAGAGGAACCAGTTCAGAATGCAACTGGATGAATAAATTAGTGGGATTGGGCCGGGTCAAAAAGAACCAAATACACGTATTTTTTACGTAGGCTCAACGGCCCGGTGTAATCCTGAAAAGGAAAATGAGCCAACAGAAGGAAACGAAGGTAACGAAGAATCAGGGAGTTATGAAAAGTGGCTGCTCACCAAGGAGGTCGCCCACAATTGTGGTATGATTTCTACCTAAACCTCTGAGCCTTTGTTCTCTTCGTTTCCCTCTGTAAATATCCATTCCCGGTTTTGGAGGAATAGGCGGCGGCTTCGCCTTGAGGACGCCCCAGTGGAGTGAGGTGGCTACAGCGATGGATGTGCGAGGTTGGAGGGGTGAGCGTTTAGGACACGGCTTGATCGCCGTTTATCCGAGAGACGTGGCTTGGTAGCAGCTAGACAGAGAAATCAGAGAATTCCCATCCAGGATAATGTTAGCTGGTCATCGATCGGCCAGCAGTCCTCCGCGTCGGCGCTTGATCAGTCCAGCAACAACGGCTGTGATGGTGATCATAAGAGTGGAGGGTTCGGGCACCGGGGTCACTGTTATACCTGTGCCGACAGAGTTGGCAGATGCACTGAAACTCCCGATTGAATTTCCGAGAATGGCCTCGATCGATGCCAGCACAGTGTAGCTTTTACCGGGCGAGAGATCGATCGTCTGGTTGAGTGACCCGCTCGTGAAACGCTCAAGCCTTGCAATCTCAATATTGTCCTCTTCCAAAATTAGGCGAGTGAAGCCGAAGGAGTTACCCTGCACGTCATTGTTTGCAAGATTGGCAACCGTAAAAAGGTATCCCTCGCTGAGAATGGGAACAGTGAAATCCACACGCAGCAGGCCAGAGGCAGACCCATTTCCGCCGGCATTGGCTCCCGAAAAAGAACCTTGGGCGGTGCCGCTAAGCTCAAAGGTGTCAGCAGAGACATCACTCGTGAAGCTGCCAGAAGTGGAACCCGAGCCGTTACCTGCGCTGGAAGCGCTGACTACCCAATTCTGCGTTCCCGTGGCAGCGAATGAGGGGCTGTCAATATCGAGTGATCCATCCACAACGAAAGCGCTGCTGTAAAGATCAACCTGCGAGAGGGTGACGATTGTCTGAGCGGAGGCAACATGGCCAGCAAGAGCCATTGCAGTTAGAATCAGGGTCCTTGTTATTTTTATTGGTTTCATTGTGCTTCTTTGTTGTGGTTTTCGGATTGCAAATTGTGTCTATCCGCAGTGGGTTTAAGTGGCAGGCTGACCAGAGCTGACGTCGGGACAACGTGTGACATCGTTGAATTGAGACGTTCCATCGGTATAGGTTATGGCGCTTCTTCTGATCAAGAATCCGCGATCTCGCTCGGTTGTTTTCGCGATCACAGGGGGAAACATACCCGAGCAGGGATATGGGATTTCAAAAATGTGTTTCCGCCAGTACATAGTAGAGCAGCTCTAGAGTTCGAGCTTTTCTGAACCTCAGGCATGAGCCTTGCGTCCTCGAATCAGCAACAAGGCTCCCAGCCCAACAGAGAGGAGTGCCATGGAGGATGGCTCAGGAACGAAAGATAGGGTCGATGAATAATATCCCATGTGGTCTGCGTTAGCCGTGTCCGCCATGAACAGCGACCAATTGCCAAAGGCTTGCTGCCCCACAAAATCCGAGAGAGAGCCCCCGCCGGTCGGACGAAACGTGCCAGCTGATGGGGAGGCTGTGTTTACATTCACAACATCAAGAGCAGCTTGGTCAAATTTGATCACCCCACGAAATCCTGTTGAGCCAGAAACAAAAGAATTTGCAGCAATCAACGTGACCGTTGTTGCGTTTGGGCTCGTTAAAGTGAAAACGATTTCGTTATAGAAAGGGGTTGCTCCGCCATTGACCCCCAGTGTTTGTCCATCATATTTCTCAAAATCAATCTCAATGGTCACTTCGGTGACAATAAACATGGTATTCACAGAAAACGTGCGGGTGGTGTTTGAATTATCAAGGTAGATCCCTCCGGCGGGGGTGTCCGTAATCTGGACGTCAGCTTGGACGGACTGGCAGAGCAGGAACATGGTCGCGAAGGCGAATAGACATTGGATGGATTTTGTTTTGGTGGTTTTCATTGTAATGCTCTCCCGATGGTTGTTATTGCTTTGGTTGTGTTGCCGGGGTGATTGGTGACTGGAAAAATGCATTTTTCCAGAAGGGCGGGTTAAAAGTGTGCGTGGGATCCTCCGATTCTTGGGATTTGCTGAGAGAGGTTCCCCTTGTAATCGCGACAGGGCCGGGATTCCTGGTTGGCGAAATCACGCTTTTTGGAACTGGTTGCGCTGGGCACAAAAAAAGCGCACGGATGGAAGTCAAAACCCGAGGCCTCGCTTGGGGATTGAGAAGGGAGAGGGGAGCGTGGAATTTTCTCGCGGTGGAGGCCGAAACCAAAAAACGCAATGTTTCGTGTTCCTCCAGCGATGTGGGTTTCCAGCTCATAAAATGCAACTGGAAGCAGAAACTACGTTGTTTTAGTAGTTTGGAAAGAAAAATAATTACGTATTTTACGTAGTGGCTCTCACTCCCACTCGATCGTGGCGGGAGGTTTGCTGGAGATGTCGTAACAGAGGCGGTTGACGCCCTGGACTTCGTTGATGATGCGGGCGGAGATGCGGCCAAGGAGGTCGTAGGGGAGGCGGACCCAGTCGGCGGTCATTCCGTCATGACTCTGTACCACCCGGAGGGCGATGGTGTAATCGTAAGTGCGTTCGTCGCCCATGACGCCGACCGAGCGGACGGGGAGGAGAACGGCAAAGGACTGCCAGACTTTGTAATACCAGCCGGAGGCCTTCATTTCTTCGATGACGATGGCATCCGCTTCCTGGACAATGCGCAGGCGTTCGGGAGTGATGTCACCAAGGATGCGGACAGCGAGGCCGGGGCCGGGGAAGGGCTGACGGTGGACAATTTCCTTGGAGAGACCAAGTTCGGTGCCGACTTTGCGAACTTCGTCCTTGAAGAGCTGGCGAAGCGGTTCGACGAGTTCGAACTTCATGCGTTCGGGCAGGCCGCCGACATTGTGGTGGCTTTTGATGAGGGCTGCGGGATTGCCGGAAATGGAAACACTTTCAATCACGTCCGGGTACAGCGTTCCCTGGGCGAGGAAGCGATAGCTTCCCGGAGCAGACTTTTTGAGGTCACGCGCCGCCGCCTCGAAGACTTTGATAAATTCGTTGCCGATGATCTTGCGTTTTTTTTCTGGGTCGGTGACGCCTTTGAGTTTTTTGAGGAATCGTTCGGCGGCATCGACTTTTTGCATGCGGATGCGGAATTCACCGGCGAAGAGTTTTTGAACCGCATCGGCCTCACCAGCACGGAGGAGGCCATTGTCGACAAAGATACAGGTCAATTGATCACCGATGGCCTTATGGATCAAGGCGGCGGCCACCGAGGAATCCACGCCTCCGCTCAGTCCCAGGATCACATTAGCGGTGCCGACCTGTTCTCGAATCTGACGGGTGGTCAGGTCGATGAAGGATTCCATCGTCCATGAAGACCGGGCTCCGCAGATTTTATGGACGAAGTTGGCAAGAATCTCCTTGCCTTTGGGGGTGTGGACAACTTCCGGGTGAAATTGAAGTCCAAAGATTTTGCGTTTGGTGTCTCCTATGACCGCGTGAGGGGAGTTTTCCGTGCGTCCGAGTGGGCGAAATCCCTTGGGGAGCTTGGTGATTTTGTCACCATGACTGTTCCAAACTTCAAGCGTGGCCGGGAGGTTGTGGAAGAGGAGGCATCGGGAATCCCCTTTGAGGAGGCCCGGGCCGTATTCCCGCTGTTTGGAGGGCTCCACTTTGCCGCCGAGGCCGTGGGCAATGAGCTGCATTCCGTAGCAGATTCCGAGAACGGGAATCCCCAGGTCGTAGAGAGCGGTGTCAACTTGTGGGGCTTTGGCGGTATAAACGCTGGCGGGACCACCTGACAGAATAATGCCGCGTGGATTGAGTTTTTTGATGGCTGCAGCCTTGGTGCGATAAGGAAGGATTTCCGAGAATACCTGGCATTCCCGGACCCGGCGGGCGATGACTTGGGTGTATTGGGAACCGAAATCAAGGATAAGAATTTTATCCTCCGTTTGCGACGGGGTGGGCATGGAGATAAACGCGGGGAGAGGAGGTTACCGGTAATCCGACCCGAAGGAGTCGGTGGTGGGGTCTTGTTGGATGATGCGTCCCCGACCTTGGAGACCGTCTTGGAACTGATTTCCCACAGCGGTGGCATCCTGCTCTGCAACCGCGCAAGCTCCAAGAAGCACACATGCCCCTACCAATAGGATTAACAAACTGACCGTTTTCACCCGAACGATCATAGTCTATAATGGCCGCATGGCAATCATGATTCACGCCAAAGAATTGATCGGTATGTATGCCTCCGGGTGGTTTCCCATGGCGACGCCGGATGGCGAGATCCGCCTCTTCTCACCGGATCCCCGCGGGATTCTCCCGTTGGACGGTTTCCATATTCCCCATGGGACACTCAAAGAGCTCGATGACGCAAGGTGGGAAGTGCAAATCGACACGGCTTTTGAAGCGGTCGTGAGGGGATGTGCCGACCGGGAGGAAACATGGATTGATGGGCGCATCTTTGCCAGCTACATGGAACTCCACCGAAGTGGGCAGGCCCATTCGGTGGAGGTATGGCGGGATGGCCAGCTGGCTGGTGGCCTCTATGGGGTGAGTTTGGGGGC
>JBGTAR010000069.1:0-17311 GCA_041749815.1 Terrimicrobiaceae bacterium | reverse complement strand
GATTGCCGAAACGCTCAGCGCTTCGACAAAAATGATGACCACCCTGCTCGCCGCCGTGGCGGGAGTGAGCTTGCTGGTGGGAGGAATCGGCATCATGAACATCATGCTGGTCAGCGTGACGGAAAGAACCCGGGAGATCGGTATCCGTCTGGCCATCGGAGCGCGGGCGAGGGAGGTCTTGCTCCAGTTTCTCGTCGAAGCCATCACGCTTTCCTGTGTCGGAGGCATCGTGGGCATCGCCCTCGCCTTTGGACTCTGCCTCCTGCTTTCGCTGGTCATTCAAGTGCCTTTTCTCTTTGACCTGAGAATCAACCTCATTGCGTTCTTCTTTTCAGCGGCCATCGGCATTGTCTTCGGATATGCCCCGGCGCGACGCGCAGCGTCACTCGATCCCATTGATGCTTTGCGGCATGAATAACGAAAACGAGAAGATGTTCGGAAATGATCGGACCCGGTGTCAAAGGCTGCGGTTCAATGCTCGAAGCGGAATCGCTGCCTTCACTCGCCTTGCAGTGAGGAAGCGACAAATACCGACGATGGATAGGATGCTCTGGGTGTAGGCCGAGGCTTGATGTTGTGCGTCAATACGCGGGACTGACCCTGTAAAAGAATAGGCCCCTTCTCCCTGCATATCGCCCTCCCGAGAATTGCCAATTCTAAGCTCTGGGACCGGCCCCTTCGGCTGTTCGTTTATTCTTGGAGTGCCTCCGCATGAGGAGTAAATCTCTTGTCTCATGAAACGGATTCTCCCCTCCTCATTCCTGGCGGCCGTCGCGGCGGCTTTCATTTCAGCTCTTGGTTCGAATGCCCATGCCTGCACCGGGATTGGTCTCACTGCGGCGGACGGCAGTGTCGCTGTCGGCCGGACGCTTGAGTTCGGTGCCCCTCCGGAGTCGTCGGTTATTGTTTATCCGGCGGGAAGTGAGTTTCAGGGACAGACGCCAACCGGCAACGGCCTCAAGTTTACCTCCAAGTATGCCTTTGTCGGGGCCAATGGCTTCGGAGTCGATGACCTGATCCTGGACGGCATGAATGAGAAGGGCCTCGTCGTGGGACTATTTTATTTTCCCGGTTATGCAAAATACCAGGAACCGACCGCAGAGAATCAGGCCAAAGGGATCGGTCCCCAGCAGTTTGGGGCGTGGGCCCTCGGGACTTGTTCCTCGGTCGAGGATGTCCTGTCCAGGATCAACAATATTGCTGTCCTCCCCGTCGTTCTCCCGGCCCTCAAAGAAGTCCCCGGGGCACATTTTAAAATTGAAGACGCCAGCGGCAAGTGCTTCGTCATCGAACCCGTTGACGGCAAACTGCAGATCACCGAGAACCCTGTCCGGGTTTTGACCAATGCGCCGGAGTTTTCGTATCACCTCACCAATCTGAACAACTATCTGAATCAGACCCCCGATTATCCGGAGGACAGGAACATTAACGGCCTCAAGTTGTCTCCCTTTGGGATGGGCGGAGGCATGGTCGGCATTCCCGGCGATTACAGCCCGCCCTCCCGCTTCGTACGGATGGTCTTCTTCAGCGCGGCCCTTCCCCAGCAGAAGGATTCGCCCGCCGCTGTCGCCGCCATTTTTCACCTCCTCAACAATTTCGATATCCCTGTCGGCGTCGCCAAACCCCCGGCAGGAACCGCGGAGGGGGACGATGACTTCACCCCGTGGGCCGCTGTGGCAGACACTAAAACCCTGACGTATTACTACCGCACCTTCGGGGATATGAACATCCGCCACGTCAACCTCAAGGCCGCCCTGGCGGCCAATAGCAAATCCCCGACCTCCGTTTTCATGGGCCCGCAAAAACCCGCGTTTCAATTCACTTCCACCGACTCCACGGGGGATCTTAAATAAGCGGTGCAGCCCGGGGTCTGAGGCCCTTGCCATGCTTTCAACTGCCCCGGTTCGCGCGATTCCAAGTTTGCGCGCGCAGAGGTTCATAAGATTTGCCGGCCTGTCCGCCATTTTGGTTTTGCTTGAGTTTTCCAGTCAGGCGCAGGAAGGACAGTATCGACTCGAGGCCAGGGCAAGCAGACCGGCCGTCCAGGTAGATGGCAACACCCAGATTGAGCTGACCATCTCCGGGCTGAAGGTCTCGAATCTCACAAAAACGTCTTTGGACGGGCTTGACGCCATGCGGAAGGTTTTGCTGCGCGGGAATATTGGCTATGAGCCCAAGACGCCGGGGGTCAAAAATATCGGACCATTTGAATTTATGTTTCAGGGGGAGTTGCTTCGGTCCGGGGTCGTGCTGGTCGAGGCTGAGCCGGGCTGGGGCCGGGGGGAGGAAGGATATCAGTTTCAGGCTTTTCCGCGAATGGTGGTCAAGGGAGAGCCGATCAGGATCACGCTTCGGCAGCGATACACGGGCAAGCCACTCGTGGATATGCAGAGCCGATCTTTATACAACACGGTCCGGGTGACAATAAATCCCAACGGGGAGCAGGTGATTAAAGATCAGGGCTCGCCCAGATCGTGGACATCAACGGGTTCCGCAGGCTCGCAGTTCGAGGGGAAAGCGTATCAAACGACCACATGGTCGTTTGATATTCCGACCCCCATGGCCGGAAAATTCTCGATCACCCGGAACGACCTGCCGCCCCTGCCTCCAACTATTATTTTCGAGCCGGTGGAGGTCGAGGTGGTCGATGCAAAGGACGTTGCCACGCAGGTGCCGGCAAAAAATAATCCCCGCCCGATGGGGCCGTCCGGAGCGTGCATGACCCTTAGGATGCAGCCGCGCACCGTTCAGCTTGGGGAGAGCCTCCACCTTACCGTTATCCTGAGCGGAGTGAAGGTCGCCGATCTGGGGGAGAAGGCGCTGCCGGAGGCTCCTCGACCCTACGAATGGAGTCGGGAGATCAGCTTTTCAGACGACCTGGAATTTACTCCGGAAACACCGGGCGAGAAAACTTATGGTCCCTTCGCCGTGGATTTTCAGGGCGAGAGGATTGTTTCGAATAGCCAGACAGTTGAGGTTGTCCCGAGTTGGCCGCGGGACGCGGAACGGTACGAGTTCCGGATCTTCCCGCGTACGGTTGTGATGGGCGAGCCGATCCGGGTGACGCTCCGCCAACAATATTCCGCCAAACACTATCTCCACATCCCCTACAACAACCCTCGCAGTCAAAACCCCAACTTATGGAGCGCGCCGGGAACCCGGAGTTGGCTGGAGGACGGTAAAAAATTTATGAGAACCGTGACCACCTTTGATATCCCCTCGACTAAGATCGGAAAACGGATGATTACCCGGGACGATTTGCCGCCGATGGATGCGTCGATTTCTTTCGACCCCATTGAGGTCGAAGTGATCGAGGGGAGGTAGCCGTGCATTTTTCGGTTTCGCATATCCGTCCCTTCAGGTGACCGGTGATCCGCAGGTCGACTTGGCTTGACCCCTTGACGCTCAGAAAGGAATCCATCCCGTCTTGAGGCCAGCGAGTCCTGCAACGGCCCCGGCGACAAGGAATGCAAGGATAACCCAATCCGACATGATAAAGATCCGCTTCCCGTTTTCCTTTCGAGTCCAAATGAAAAGCAACGTTCCCATCGCGTAAAGTAAGGCCGCCAGAAGGATAAACTTTATGCCGCCAGAAAAGATCATGAACAGTGTATAGACAAGCGCGATTCCAGAAATCACCCCGTCCCTCTTTCGAGCGCCAGGATCGCCCTCGTAGGTTTCGCCCCGTCTTGTCAAAATGACTCCGTAGGCTGCCACAAAAAAATACGGGATCAAGGCCACCGCGCTCGTGAGCTTGAGCATGAGATCCAATGCGTCGCCGGAAAAGCACGTGCTGATGAGCAGGATCTGAATGACACCGTTGGTCAGCCAGAGCGCATTGGCCGGCACACCATTGCCATTCAATCGACCGAATCGTTCCGGCATGTCCCGGGTTCGCGCCGTGGAGAATAGGATTTCCGCGCAGATCAGGGACCACACCAGATAGGCACCCAGCACCGAAACGATCAGAGTCCTCAGTCGTAGCGACTAGCCTTCGAAGAGCAGTGTTAGTGGCCCTCCGGATCAACCCTCTGCCTCGCGAGCTGTCGGCCACGACGCATGAACAAAAGCCCATCAACCCCGCTACCACCAGCGCGTACGTGGAAGGCTCCGGGACTGCTGGGACGTATTGATATTGATTGTAGGCCACCTGCGCCGATGTCCCACACGTTCCAGCGATGCTGTTGGCATAGACCGTGATCAGGCCGTTGGCCTCGTTCACCTCCCCTCATTCAATGAGGAGCCCCTCTGGGTTTCTGCTGGGGGCGGCGGACTTGCTGCACCCGGGATTTTCAGCAATCGGACGAATGTGGGATCCTCCCGTAGTCGCTCAAAATATCTGTCTGAAGCAAACATGTCCCGGAAGGGGACACCTCCTAACTTGATGGCCTCTGTCATCGCGTCATAGAACTCCGGCAGCTTGTTGTGCGCGTAAAGGGAGTGGGCAAGGATAAAATGATTGGCGGGGTTTTGGGGTTCAATTGCGATCAAGCGGAGAGCCGGCCCCAGCGAGTTGAGAGGTTGGCCGTTTAACTCATAGTGTGCGGCGGCAAAGCGGAGGAATGCAGGGTCGTTCGCGAACACTTTCAAGCCGGCCGTGAGAAAAAATTCCGCTTTGGCGAGGTTGGCGGTGGCGGCGTGGAGCATGACGATTTGCTGAATGGTATTTTTGTCACCGGAGTTTTGACGAAGGCGGTTTTCCAGACTGACAATCTTCTTTTGAACCTCCTTCCTCTGGACGGCCTGAGTGCGAAGGACCGCAAGGTTCCTGTTATTCGGGTCCAACTCCTTGGCGCGATCAATCTCTGCGATCGGGGTTTCAAATTCGCCTCGTTCCCATCGTGCAAACATGAGCGACTGAATGATACCCCCGTCCGCAGGATTCAGTGAGAGGGCCTCAACGTAAGCCTGCTCGGCTTCGGGCTGCATGCGCCGGTGCCAGTAGATGTTGCCGATCGTGCACCGCAGACGCGCGAAAGAACGCCTTGCGTCCAGATCGTCAAGGAAGAGCGGATCGGCCAGGAGGCGTTCGCATTCGGCTTTCCAGAACGTCATATCCTTCTGGACCGCATCAGCAGGAATCTCTGGAATTTTGAAGGGACTTAACCGGTAGCTGAACCCTGAGGGGATGGCGTAATCATAGGTCCACGAAATCGGGAAACTTTCCTCAATGAAAAAGTCATGCCAATCCTTGTTATTCAGCCAAATCCAATAGAGCACGGCACTGAAGGGGAGAATTGAGAGGTTGGGTTCGAGGGGCTTTCCCGTGTAAGGGTCTGGCATGGAGGCCAGGGCGATGGCTTGTTTGACTTCTTCCTCGCTGGGCAGAACGAGGGGTTCGATCGGGTAGGCCTCTTCACGCCCCAGCCACCGCTCAAACGCATTTTTCGGAAGGGGGCGGTCCTCGGTGTATTGGTCGCGCAGATATCGCATGTATGCGGGATCGCCCAGGGCATTCTGAGTGATGATGTAGAGGTCCTTTCGTTCAAATCCCGGATCTCGCTTGTGTTCCGCCCTCTGGGGGCTTTCGCCGAAGATCATGTAAGTGGGGACAAAGCGCCCCGGGTCACTCCCTCCGACCACCACACTGCCCTTTGGCAAATCTTTGAGCATCGTGTGACCGTATTCCCAGCCGAACCATTTTCCGCGTTGGCTGCACTCCGCCGCATTCCGAATGAGCGGTACCAGAGGCAAAAAAATGGCTAGCCCCAAGGCCGGGCGCATCCATGGGGGTTTTTGTAGAACTGCGGAACCGAAGCGGAAAAATCCATAAGCGCAAAGGAGCGAAAAAACAAAATTGGTGTAGGTGTGGTAAGGGAGTTGCAGCCACCAGCCCCCGACGTCCACTTCCGCACGGTCCAGGACAGGCTGGAGCAAGGCGGCCAGCACGAAGGCGCCGTTCAGGATGACCAGCCAGATCCATCTCCTGCGATCCTGGCGCTGGAAGCAGGAAATGGCCGCCAACGCCCAAGCGGCTATTCCAACAAAAGTGAAGCTCCTTGCGAGTTGTCTGAGAAAAAACCCGGCCCAGTCTCTTGCCGTTTCCCACGCCGTGCGCTCCTCCGGAGCGAATCGGTTTTTTGGGGGCGGGGGAGTGAGGTCTGTTTTCGAAGGGACTCCCATCAGCTTTCCGACAACTCGCAGGCTCTGGTCCGTCAGCGCCCCGGAATACTGAGATCGATTAAAGGAATGAAACAGTCCGGAGAGTTCTCTCGCATAGCTCCAATTCATGGGAGGATTGGTGGATGAGGCGAAGGGGAGGTAGGCGTAAGGAGTCAACCCCAGTGCCACAACAATTGGGATCCAGAGGAGGAAGCGCGTTCCTGCACCTTTCCGCCACATGTAATAAAAAAGGGAGAAACATCCGGCCGTGATCCCGAACCGAACCGCAGCTTTTATCACAAGCGCATCTGCAGACAGCCACGCCATCAGTCCATAAAACAGTCCCGCCGTCACGCACCCCGCGACAAAAACATCCCAGAAGATTTTCGGACGGACCACACACACCGCAAGAAATGGCAGGGGAGCAAAGGCCATGGCCAGCTGATGGTTGCTGAAAGAGAGCACCAAGAAAAAAAATGCGGCGAAAAGCCGCCCTTCCCGCTCCGGGTCGCGGATCCAGCAATAGAGGGCCACGAGGAAACTCCCCGATAGCAGTGCATGCAGCGTATAGACCTCCGCAATTACCGCCTGGGACCACATCGAAAAGCTGAACCCAAAGAGCAGGGCTGCGGTCACCGAGCACAGCGTCCCCAGACCGCGTGCCCCAGCAAAGGTCTCCGGAAACATCCACCTCAAAAAACTCCTCCCCAACATCGCCCCCTGTGCCACGGCCAGGGCTCCCAGCAGGCCACTCAAGAGGTTGATCTCCCATGCGGCATTTCCAAGAGGCAGGAGCGAAAATCCCCATGCCAGCATCGTCCATAGAGGGTAACCAGTCGGGTGGGGCACTCCGAAATGCTGCGCCGCAACCAGAAACTCCCCGGAATCCAGCAGTGTCACGCTGGGGGCCGCAGTCCACCAGTAAACAGCCAGTGAGAGGACAAACACGACGGCTGCGGCCACAAAGTCCCCCCGCTCAAATGGGAGCGGACTGATCGGGCGTCTGGTTCTCATTATTAACGATTGGGAAGGCGAAGCCACTTGGGGCACATCGGGGCATTTAGGCAGATCAAAAGCCCCTTTGCGAAAGGAATCTCTTTTTTGGCCGCCCCGTAATCGGATGCAGGGCCATACGTATTTATTTCCCAATTTTATTGACGCGCTCGTTCATCTTCTCCAAAAATACTCAAGCTAGGTTTATAAGTCTCAAAATCTTACGCAACCAGTCCCCCGGCTACCTACTAAATGATGAAAAAGCTCCTTCTTCTTTCTTTTTTCTGCGCGGGAGTCTCTCAAGCGCAAGTCACACGGCCAGAGACGATTGGGCTGAACACATATCACTTTGATGCAGGATCGAGCCTGTCTTATCGCGCTATTTCTCTCCCTGCGGTCTCAAGCTATGCTGGCCCTGTGCTGTCTGCGAGCGCAAACGCGCTGACCTTTTCTGGGACGCCTTTCACTCCTTCGGCCCTTGCTCAGGCCGGCAGTCCTTATTTCGCGCTGGTGATGACAGGACCCCAGGCCGGGCGTTCCATGTTGGTAACAGCCAACTCTAACAATTCCGTCACCTTGGACGTTACGGATAACACCTCGACCAGTTTTGCCCTCAACACCTCCTACCGCTCCATTGCTCCCGGGGATTTAATTCGAGTATTCGCCGGTGACACCTTGAGTTCCTTCTTTGGCAATTCCGCATCTACGCTTTCCCTTGTTCAGGGTGGCGCGACAGCCGGAGCCGCTGACACCGTTTCGATCTATAACCAAGCCGCCAAGAAATTTGACACTTATTTCTTTAATACGACTGCGGGCCAGTGGAGGAAGAATGGTTCGTCCGCCAATGCCAATGGCGTTGTCCTTTATCCCGAAGCCGCGATGGGAATTCTTCGACGGGCCGGAAGGCCGGTGGCCGTTGGCGGAATCTCTGGCACGGTGGCCACGACTCCTCCTTGGACCCGGCTCAATGGGTTCACGCTCATCTACACAAGCTCCAGATTCCCGGTGGATATGACCCTCGGGGATTTAACCGCTCTGAACATCACCCCGGGGAGCACGACACCACCCGCCGACACACTGAGTATCTATAATTCCGCATCCTCAAAGTGGATTTCTTATTATCTGAACGGAACGACGTGGCTCCAATACAAAGTTGCGGGCAGCAAGAACAGCACTCCGGTTCCTGCAGGTTCTGCCATCGCAATACTAAAACGAGCTGCAGCCAATAACGTGGGACCGAGTCAACCTCTCCCGTATGCCTTTATCCCCGAGCTTCCCTACACACTCGATGGTGAATAAAAATAATCTCAGGTCAGTTCCCGTCACTCAGTTCTCTAAAACTCCAAAAGATACCCGCCTCATGAAAAACATTGTCTGCATCCTCATTCTAACCTCGCTCCAACTAGGATCGGCCTTTTCGCAATCTGTTTGGGACATTCCAGGAAATGATGGAAGTTGGGACACTGGCTCAAACTGGACAGGAGGTGTCCCTGGCGCCGGAACGGATGTCACCATATCAACGTCTCCACTAGGAAACAGCCTTTTGGTGGATACGGGGGGTCCGGTCAGCATCGGTTCTTTGCTCATTGCCGACAATGCGAGTTTCACAACACCGTTTGCTTTTGATCCCTTGGGAGTTGAAACGCTGACCATCACCTCCGGAATGAGCAACGTCAGCACCCACGGTGTGATTCCGACCTTTAATCTTCCGGTTCTGATTGGTGGAGATTCATCGATTGGAGGATCCTTTGGAGGCTTTATTTTTCAGGCCCAGCCCAACATGCAAACCTTTGGTGTGACACTCACGTCCTCAATCATCCAGTTTAACGGCGGCATCACTTTCGAGATTGGTAATTCCGTGTTAGATTACGGTCGTCTCCTTGGAACCGCCCCGCAGGCCGTGCTGGGTTCTGTCGATATCGTCCTTGCTGGGGGTTATGTGGCCACGGCAGGAGACAGTTTTGACTTTCATAATGGGGGCTTTGGGTCGGCCACCCTGGGGTTACTTCCCGATATTGGCCCATCCCTGGAATGGGACTCCTCGACATTCCTGAGCGATGGTGTTCTGACGGTTGTCCTGGTTCCCGAGCCAACGACCTCCGGACTTCTTCTTCTGAGCGGCATCCTGGCTTTTGTTTCGGCCCGCCGCCGGAAAAGCCAGCCTTTTTCCTTCCAGAATCCCAGGACCACTTAAATCAAAAGACTCTATAATAATGAAAAGCCCATTTCCCAGTCGTTTTGAAATCGCACGAGGCTGCTCAGCCCTTGTGCTCACAATTTTGCTGGGGGGGCTCCCCTCTCAAGGCCTCCATGCACAGGGGATGACAAAGGTCGAGATTGTCAATGACACCGGATTTCCGGACTCTGAGATCTATTTCCGGGTTGTCGGATATCCGACAAACTCCATCACCCCGGAAGTGCTGCCAATCAATTCGTTCACAGAGATCGGCGAGACGGACCCTGCCATGGCCACCATGATCCCGCTTTCGACTCTGATCTCGAACTCTTACACCAATACTTTTTCATTGGTGTCCAAGGATTCCGGACGAACAAACACGGTTTACAACATTCTCGCCAACGCGGTCTCCTCGGGCCAACTCTACTTTCAATATGGCGGGTCACCCTTTGTTTTTACCAACGGCAAAACACCCTCTGCCGGCCCCTCGGCATCGAATGCGCCCTTCCGGTTCAGCTATGCGGAATTCACAATTTTTAATCCCACCCCAGCCGCTGGAGTCAACGCCATCGACATTTCTTATGTTGATAAGTTTGGTTTTCCGATCCGCCAGGAATGGTATCGCGGCGGTCGCCTGATGAATCTCGGAAGCACCCATGTGAGCACCAAGGATCTTGTTTCCAAGTTTCAAGACCTCACACTAAACAGTGCGGTCTTCGGATTCAACCAGGATGAACTCTTTCCCGATTGGGACTACACGAATGCCTCCTCTTACACCAATTTCTCGGGAATTGTTGCGCCCCATGATATGTCGTCCGATCCCTCTGTTTTCCCCTACCAAAGCGTCTCGAAATATCTGAACTCGCTGGTTACGAACAATTCTCACTTTGTTCTTAACGGGAATTCTCCCCAGAATCTCCGGTACTATCTGGGATATGATGTTTCCATGAGCACGAACGCTGAAGGGTGGCTTGTGACCATGGCCTATAACCCGGCCCTAGCTTCCCCCGTGGCGTTGAGCAACTTCGCCAACACCCCCAGTCTCATTCACTACACAAACACCATCACAATTCCAATCCCGTATGTGGGCGCCTCTCAATGGGTTGGCAAGTCTGCCGATTCGTCGACCTACTTCGTGAATGGCGCTCCGCCGGTTGACGCGGGAAACACCGCTGTGGAGAAGTGGATGATGGGAGATGTTCAGAGTTCTCTGAACGCGGGATTCTGGGGGGGAGTTTCTTCCAACTCTCTCAATTGGTATCTGATTCAGTCGCTGGTCGAGCCTCCCGGCCCGTTTGCATTGGCAAAGGGGGCCACAAACGATGGCTTTTACAACCCTTACTGTGCGTTGATCTATGAGACCACGGATTTTTATGGTTACACCTACGGGGAACGTTGGACGCCGAATGTCCTCTACGCCCCATATCCCGGAGACATTATCCGGTTAACACTTCTCCCTGATAGCCGTTTGAACTCACCTGTGGTTCCCGTTCCCGGAGGAACGGATGTCTCCTCAAATTCTGTAATCCTGAGCTGGCTCCCAATCGAGGGGGCTTCAGGCTATAAGATCAGCACCCTCCTGCCTCTCGGGCTTCCTTCAACAAATATTCCGGCCGTTACAAACGGCACGAATTCCTACACAGTCACCAATCTACAAGCCGGGTTGCCCTACACCTTTTCCGTCCAGGCCACAGGGACCAGCAGCAATGGGAATCCTCTCCTGAGCGACTTCCGTCCAGTCTCGGCGAAAACCCTTGGCCCCGTTCCGACAAATTCCGTATCGGGGAGTTTTACCATGATGCAAATTGCGCTGTCAGCAGGGGCTGATCCGTTTGGTCAGATCGGAAAGATCCGGCTCAATGGAGTGGACTATTTTGCTTCCAATAACTTCCAAACCAACTCGATTCCGCCACGGTGGCTGGTTGATCCCGGTTCCCACGCATACCCTGTGGCGGTCTATGATACAAATGATACCGTCGTTTTCTACGATTGGGTTCTCTTTGATATTGCTCCCGGCACTCCCGGAACGAACGGCACGACAAATTCGGCAATATCGAATATTTACCTTCCCGGCATCACAACCCCATTCCCATCTCCCACGATCTTTATTCCGTCAAACTCCACGAACAACACGTTTCAAGTCTCCACAGGAGCGCCATCCTTCCAGGTCACCTATTCCTACGCGCTGGATGGGGTCTTCCAGCCCTCCACGTCCGCCACACCTGCCGGCAGCAATTATACCGACTGGATCTCCCAATATTACACCACTTCGCCGGATAATCTCCCGACCTCGGACCCTGATGGAGACACTTCCAATAACCTTCTCGAGTATTTTCAAGCGCGTCTCCCGAATGCCCCCGATATTGACGGGGCCATCGGATCAGAATTTGCCGCCAACACGAATACCAATACCCTCTCCACAAACTTCGGGGTTCTTGATTACTCCTATCGTCAGTCCACCCTCGAAAACGAGTTGATTTCGGAAGTCAGTTGGTCCTCTACCATGGCTACGGGCAATTGGCAAAGTGCAGGACTCAATTTCTTGACCAATGCTCCCGGCGGCGCCGGCTACAATTTTCCGACATGGCGGATGAGCCCGGTCAGAAATTCGAACGTCTTTCTGAATATCGACGTCATCCTCCCCTAACACGCCTGGGTTCTCAACAGTGCCATCCGGCGTCTTAGGATTGAACGAAGCCTGCGGTGGCCATCCTCCTCGTGTCATGTGGCCTTTGCCCGTTTGCTGTGAACCTCGTATGAGGTGAATTACGATAGCATAAATTTCAGGGTCAAACGCCAGCTTTGGAAGACACCACTTCTCTTGGTAGTCCCAAACGATTCCAGAAGTCTGCCTGTTTTATGGACTTCCCATCACCATTTATCACAATAATCAAGGTGAGCCTCACTCTGATGCCGAATACGGCACGGTTGTTTGGCCGGGTGTGGATCTCAGCCCGGAATCTCTGCTCGCCTATTGCGAGGCGACTCCCGTGACTGCATTGTAGGCGCTATGTCATGCCCACAAATTCCTGTCGAGCGTGCGGTATTGGATGGCTTCCATCAAATGTTTGGGCTGGATGTATTTGGACTCGGCCAGGTTGGTAATCGTGCGTGCAACCTTCAGAATTCGATCAGAGGCATGAACCCAACTTTCATTGGGAGGCGATTCGGTTTTTAGGTGTCTTGTTTCAGCAGTGTGATCTAGTTTTGTAGGCACACGTAGCGAGTCTCTTGCAGCGCATAAGCCACCCAAAAATTAGAGCGACCGAGAGGGCTGCTCCGGCAAGCAAGGTTCGAAGAGCCTGCGCTAAACTCGCAGATTCTCTCGGCACCATGGTTGGATCCGTGGATCCACTGGTCCAGCCCGGGAATCCGAATAATTATTCAACTTTTGGCAATGCCCACTCAAAAACAGCCCCATTCCCGCCCCGTGTGAAGACCTTTTCCTTGCTGGCAGCCATGCCTTCGGCACGCGGAGCGTAATATCCGTGAATAATATTTCCGGTGTCGACATCGCAGATCCAGAGTCCTTCCCTGGAATACGCGGCGAGATTACGTTCAGGAACTTCGCACCATTTGTCAGATGAGATGCTCGGCAGCCAAGCCACGCGGCCCCGGTCTTTTTTTCTGACGATGTGATTGTATCCATTTGCGCTCAGGGATTCGCTTTTGGGCGGACTTTGGACGAGACATGGCTTCCCGTCAGGAGCGACCCCAAGAAAATCTCCGCTTTTAATCGACGCCACCGGGAGCAGAAGGTCGCTTGAGACATGGTAGGTGACGGAGCCTGAGCCATCTTCACAAACCAGCGTGTCACTATCCTGCCAGAAGAGCCTTTTGAGGTTGTGCGCACTTCTGTCGGCTGGGAAACATCCCCTTGGAGTGGGCTCCCCCCATGCGAGCAAGTCGATGGTGTCGCGATCGGTAACAACAGCCAGATAGGTTCCGTCAGGAGATGGCGAGGCGATCCAGACATCGTAATTCACATCGGTTGTTGCGGTGGTGGTCCAGGCACCGTTGGGTTTAAATGGAAGCTTGGTTTGGAAAGGTGGCCCCTCGCTTTTTGGAATTTCCTTCTGCTTGTGGGTCATCCATTGGATGCGGTGTGAATCTCTATTTGTGACAGCAACGCGGTCCGCCGTCAGGGGGAAAACCTGAAAAAATGACGATGAGGGCAGGTCGGTTTGCCCTGTTCTCAGGAGCTCTTTTTTCTCGAGATCCAAAGTCGCAATCCCGTTCCACTCGCTGCCAGCGCTGGCCGAAAAGCCGGCAACGACTCCGTTCATACTCGGATGATATGCGCTGATGCCGCGGGTTTCGCCGACCGGGCTCACGGCGCCTGTTTTTCCGTCAACGATGTAAACGGAGGGCTGCATTTCCACCATCGTGTCCAGCGTGCGGGCCAGAGCGGGAGTTTCTCGCAGTTGTTCCATCGTCACAAGGAGCTTGGCTGGCGGCGAACCAGTTGACACAACGACAAATCGTCCATCACCGTTTGTGACAGCGGTCAAGGGTGACGAACTCGCACAGACGCCGGGTATCAAGTAATTTGCCAACTCCTTCCCTTTCCACACGAATCGTAGAGCGATCTGGTGCCCACTATCGCTGTCGGTTCGTATAACGACTTTGGAGAAGTAAGCCTGACCCTCTCCAAATCGGAGTGGAATTTCCTCCGCGTTTCCTTCCACTTTAGTGATCGGTCTGGCGAGTTCGCTCGACGCTGACGCCTTTGACAAGTTCCAGCAGACGATGTCACCCCTCCAGGTTGAAAATATGACGGTTCCATCGGGCTGCCCGATGATGCCTGTGACCTCGGAGGCGGGATAAGGAATCGGAGTGAGGATGGCGATGTTCGCATCTGACAATTCTCCGATGGGGCGACAGGCAAAAGGCTGGGTGGGGGAGCTTGCGAAGAATGCAGAAAACCAAGGGCCGCCCTTTGAATAGGTCACTGCCGATTCTTTTGTGAGCGGGCTGGTTCGCCAGAATTTCATCGCACCGTTCTCGTCGGCCGCAATCAGCCATTTCCCATCCGACGATGTTGTCAGTTTCGGGGAGTTCATCCGGCTCCCGTCCCCGGAATACGAGAGGGTCTGCATGGGGGTTCCGTTCCCATCAAAGACCTCGAGAGAATCTTCCGTGGAAAAGACCACCCCTTTCCCGTCCGGCAGCCAGGCAGCGCCTCTGGAATAGCCGGAGAGGGGAATCTCCTTCAGGCCCAGGTCGGGTATGTTTACAAGAACTCCGATTTTCCCGTATCTGGCTACGGCTACTTGGCTACCATCCGCGTTACTGGCGATCTGATAGATCCGTCCGCCTACGGGAACCGACGCTTTTTTCTCCAAGGTTTCCCCGTCCACCACGAGGAGTAATTCATTGGAAGCCAGAACCAGATCATCTCCGATCCTTGCAATACCCAGCTTTTCACCGGATGAAATTTTCGCCTGACGCAGAATTTTTCCATCTGCAGAAAGCACGGCCACCCCGCTGGTGAGGGCCACGGCAATCTGTCCGTCCTTCATCGAGGCCACCCCCGTGGCCTGGATCGGCTCGCCGGCAGAACCTAGTACCCGTGTCTGCCAATTTTGCCAGGGGGGAGGCCATGGGAATCCCTGAGCTGGCGATGCGGACAGCTTGGACAGGCTGAGTGCTGCGAAAATCAGCGCGGGGATTGCTTTCATGTGTTGGCAGCGAAGTCGATCACGGTGTTTTCAAACGGTAGAATGGAGAGAGATCGAGGCCTTGCGAGATCGGCGGTGTGCTTTTATCGGAGACGAGGATATCGCGATCATTTTCGAATTTGAGGTGCATCGCTTCATCCCGCATTGGCCCCTTCGGGCCGACTGCGACGATCGTGATCTGGTCCGAACGGTCCATTTTCCAAAGAATGGAGGTTGAGGAGGTTGCCGTTCCAAGCACTCCAGTGCCGTCAGGACCAAGGGTAAACGCGCACGTCGAAGCGTCATTCCGCTTGTTTACCCACATCCCAAGAAGCGGTGATTTCGGGCTCGGAGGGAATTCCCTTTGGTTTTCCGCCACTTGATTTTCATAGGCTCCGTTCAAATCCATGCGCTTGAGCAGGTTCGGCAGACGAACCTTGGCCGCGAGTCCAGCGGAACTCAAACCCTCGCGCACCGGCGCGTCGGGATCTCCGCCGTTCCTGACCCAGAAGTCCACTAGTTCATCACTGCGAACCACAACGGCAGTGAAGAGGGCGGCGTTCTTTAGCTGCTGGGAAAGCGGCTTCAGCAGGCCAAGTTGATTGGCTTCATCGAGGAGGTCCGTTCGGCCGTTTTCCGTGGCAGAAAGGACCAACCGATCCGTCATTTTTTGATCAAGGAGATGTTCCTTCACCAACCACTGGAGCCCGTCGGGAGTGAGCTTGGGATTGATAATCATCGTTTCCAAAGCCCCGGGACCACCTTCGGTAATGGCTTCTTTGAGGAGAGGATTGAAAGGCTCAAAGCTATTCTGCAGAATCATCGACACGATCGTCGCTGGAAGGGGTTTGATATCTGGATCGTCAGTAGACGCGAGCAGGGCTCGCGTCTTGGCGACATCTCCTGATTTTATAGCCTGTTCGATGTCCTGCGAGAGGGCATTGTTCGGGTTGAGCTCTTTGAGCGGCACCCAACTGTCCTTGTGGGCTGACCAGGCATCGGGGAAGCGCTTTTTCATGTTGCCCCGTGCCCGTTCGCTCACCATTTGATAAGGGTCTTCCGCAAGGTTTTCGAGAATGGGAAGAGGAACTGATGGGTTCATGGAGAGCACGATCCTTACTTGGATGCTGGGATCCTTCGAAAGTTTTTCAATGAGGTCTTGCGGCAGGCGGGGGTCGTCCGGGCAAGTGTTTCGTATGTTTGCAGCCGTGCAGGTAGCGAGAGTTCGAAGCACGCGCTCGATGGCCTCGGGCGGAGATGAAGGGTTGCGTTTGATCGCCCAAAGGATCTGCTTGTCGTTGCTGTTTAGCTGTTTGCCTTGCAGGAGTGCCCGGTCTTTTCTGCGTTCGCTCTCCGAGAGCCCGGCGTAGACATCAACCTGAGTTTTAGAAAGCTGGTTAAGAATCTCCGGCGGGGTAGCTGGGTTTGCAGCCAGGCCAACCGGATCGGTGAGGGTGACGGTTTCTGCGACTTTTGAGAGGAGATCTGCCGGAGCTGACTTATTTCGTGAGAATTCTCTGAGGACATCGGGTTCTTTCGGTGCGATGGCGAGTTCCCAGGCTTCGTACGGAGCTTTCTGATCGCGAGCCACCAGGAAGCGAATGTTCTTGTCTCCTTCGCGAATACGTTTGAGGTATTCGGGATAATAGGTCTTTGCCGCTGAGGGATTGCAAGCGACGGCCCTCCATACCGCTGGAACTTTGGGGAGCCCAAAAAGTTTTTCCTGCAGACGGGGCGACAAATTGGGGTTCGCTCCAAGGACGGGAACAACGAACATGATGCCTTGTTCGCCAGCCTCGCCTTCCAGGAGGCTGTTGCCGACGATTTCCACCACGTCCTGGCTAAGTTTGGGATATTCGAGCAGGGCGCCGATCACGTGTTCCCGGTCACGGAAGAGTAGGGTGCTGGCATCCATGAATTCGAACGGAAAATCCTCAGGCAAAGGACGGAGTTGGCCGTGATCTTTAAAGCGCCTCTCCTGTTCGTGGGCTTTGGAAAAGGCGACGGCATCGGCGCCACCGGGGTCGGTGGTTTTTTTTGCGTCGGCAGATTTCCAAGGGTATTTGGAAAAGAACTGCGCCCTGCTTTGATTGAGGATACCGCCTTCCATGAGTTCCCACGTGCCGTCATCCCTGGGCTGTAGGATGAGCGTGGGCTTTGCTTCGGGTTGTTGTGCCCGGGAGGGGAACTTGTGAAAAACGATATTCCCATCCTCCAAATTCCAAGCGCCTCGCATGTCTTCAAAAAGCCAAATCAACTTTGCTGACCGCTTGCCTTGGTACTCTTTCTGTAGCTCCAGGGTCAGTGATCCCAAATTCGGAATCTGAGCAATGAGTTTTCCTTCGGCGTAGGGTTGGGTTTCCTCCGCCGAGCAGATCAT
>JBGTAR010000068.1:0-18505 GCA_041749815.1 Terrimicrobiaceae bacterium | reverse complement strand
ATATTTGATTACAAGAACTCCGTCACATCTTTTTAACTAACCATATGAATCATTCTACTGCTCGCCATTTCATGGCAACCGTTACCCTGTTTTTTGGGCTCATTCCTTATCAACTCACTCTGGCAGTGGATATCAATAAGGAGAGCAACTCAACCGCCCTCAACGTCGGGACCTCTTGGGTTGGAGGCAACGTGCCCTCAAGTTCCGATGTCGCGCTCTGGGATAGCACGGTATTATCGGCCAATACCACCGTTTTGGGAGCCGACCTGGCTTTTCAGGGGATCCGAATCGCCGATCCGGGCGGCTCAGTGATCATTAACGCAGGCTCCGTTTTGAGCCTCGGGTCCGCAGGTATTGATATGTCAGCCGCAACACAAAACTTTGCCCTTCGGACCAATGTGGCACTCACCTCCAATCAAAACTGGACGGTCGCGTCCGGTAGGACTTTAGAAATTGGAAACACCGGCAGTAATATCACCGGCAACTTTGATGTGAACCTTTCAGGACCGGGTACTCTCAGCTTCCGAAACTCAGGGATGTTTACCGATGCTGCGACGAATCTTGTCCTTTCTGGAGGAATTACGCTGTTCTCAAGCAGTGTGAGAACCCTGACATCCGAGGTCACATTCGCGGGCGCCACAGGTTTTGGTTCTAGCACAACGAATGGCGCGACGATCTCCCTTCAGGGCAGCACCGTTGTGAATGCTGGCACCCACGACGTGACGCTTTCAGACACGGTACTCACGGACGTCGCACTGACCTTCTCAGGAGCCTCTTACTTACTCTCGGGACCCGGAACCTTGCGGTTTGTGAATGGAAATGCATCCGACGTTATCAGGATAAACATCGGGGCCTCTGGCGCTGCAACCGAAGCCGTCTCTGCGGATCTGACGGTCGGAAGTAATGTTCGAATGACCGCGGTAATTGGGAACAGTTTTACTGCAGCGTCTGACCTCACCGTGGAATCTGGAGGCTTCTTTACAATGAACAACGGGGATCAGACGATTGGATCTCTGAGTGGGGCCGGGACTGTTGAGCGAACTGGGACGGGCACTTCCATTTTGATCATCGACGGCGGTTCCGGCACGGCAACAAGCACATTTTCCGGGGTTGCTCAAAACACCGGCGCGGTCATCCTTGGAATCACCAAGACGGGCTCGACTACCCAAGTGCTCTCAGGCCCTAACACGTATACTGGCCAGACTCGAATCGATGGCGGAACCTTATTAATCAACGGCACCCACATCGAGGCTGGCGCAGTCACAGGTAACGGCTATGGAAACGCTGCATTGGGTCATTTTCAAGTGGCCTCGGGTGCTACATTCGGTGGATCCGGGCGCATTGCCGGCAATTCGACACAAAATAACTCAAACATGGTGCTCGTTCAGAGCGGTGGAATACTCGCACCCGGCTCCGGTGGCATCGGCACATTGACCCTGGATGGAGCGAACATGTCTGGAACGGTCAATCGGGTCTTGAATATGGACACTGGTTCAACCTTTGCTTTCAATCTCGCTGGTGACGGCGGCACCCCAGACCGGGTGGACTTCTGGAACTACGTGGTTGGAGATTTTGCGCTGAACGCAAACGCCGTCAACTTCACGCTGATAGGGGGGGCTGTAGCGGGCACCTACACGGTCGATATCTTTCGCTTCTTCAGCGATGACGGCAGCTCGGCCACAGCGTCTGGAATCGGAAGCGGCCTTACCTTGGGAACCTTGGGACCCGATATCACGTCAGCATCGATCATCTACGGAACCAACGTGATCCAGCTCGAGTATTCGGTTGTTCCTGAACCCTCGGGCTTGTGGTCCATCTGCGCCGTTATGGGAGGTCTGGCTATCTGGAGAGCCAGATCCCGTCGCCGCCAGAGCTTGAATTAGTCCGGGTAATTTTCACAAAAACCGGGAGCCGTGAGGTTCCCGGTTTTTTTTTGATGGTAACGGCCTGAGAAAGAAAACAGCCAAGGGCGTCTCGGTGGTAAGGGGTGGACGCATTGTGGGGCTTTACCTTCAGGAAGGCGGCATCACGGAACTTCCGGAGGCCATCGGCAACCTCACCACCCAGCCCGTTGAAATCGCCAGACTGCAAGAACTTCGCATTCTGTCCATTGCCGACAATCAGTTGCAGAACCTGCCGCCCGCCGTGGTGCAATGGGCCGGGCGTTTTGATCCCAAGGGACTGTTAGCAGTAACCTTGATGTCCGCACGCAGGAAGCATCAACCCGCTACTCGATCCTTTTCTATAAGCACTTCCTTTTTCTCACATCCGGTCCCTCATGCTGAGCGTTTTTTTCTCGCAGGAGAATTCCCATCCCTCCCTTGGCGGAACCGTGATCATCTTGCTCGTACTTCCATTTTTCCCTTTTGATTCATTATTTCGGACTCAAGGCACAAGTACAATTTTAATCGCCTGCTTTGCCTCAATCATTTCAAACGCCTTATGCCAATCGGTTAGAGGAAGCACGGATGAAATCAGTTGTTTAGGATGCAGACGCCCATCCGCGAACATCCCGATCACGGCATTCCAGTCCTTCCGGTTGTGTCCGAATGTGCCAGCAAGAATCGCTGATTTCCGTAGCAGGATATCAAGACTCTGGTTGAAAGGCTTCGGTCCCCATCCGATTTTCACAATACTGCCTTTCCTCCTGACACATTCCAGGGCCATGTTCAGGGAAGAGGTGCCTCCTGCACAATCCGCAACAACGTCCGCGCCTCTACCCCCTGTGACTTCCGCCACAACTTGCATCGGATCTTCCTTGCCTATATCGATGGTGACATCCGCCCAACCGTTTTCTGCGGCAATTTTCATCCGCGCTGAATTACTCGAAGTGCCCGCAAGAATCGTTCTTTTCGCTCCAAGCACCTTTGCCATTTGTAGAGTAATGAGACCGACAGGTCCGGGGCCGATCACAAGGACCGTATCATCCTTTCTAACTTCAATCTGATCCGTCAATGCATGGTGTGTCACACAAAATGGCTCCGTGAGAGCCGCCTCTTCATACGAGATTCCTCGGGGTATGGCATGCAGAATTTCCTGGCGCACGACCACGTATTCCGCAAAGGCACCATCCACGCCATACCCGAAACCCTTCCGTTCCGGGCAAAGCTGGTAATCACCGGAGAGACACAAATAACATTTACCGCAAACATGGGCGGAAGTTTCTGCGGCCACGCGATCACCAATATTCCAGCCTGTGACTCCATCACCCAATTCCATGACTTCACCTGAGAATTCATGGCCCTGAGTTACGGGAATTGTCACGGGATTGGCCATCGTATGTTTCCACATTTCAATGTCCCATCCGCAGATCCCTGCGGCTTTTACCTTTAGAAGGACCGCACCGACGCGGACAGAGGGCTTTTCCACGTCCCTCAATTCCACCATGCCCGGTTCTTGTCCGTATTTGACGAGAGCTTTCATATGTTTATCGACGAATGTGTTGGGTGACGTTTGCGGGGTTCTACATTCACAACGCTATAGATACCCCGCCTTGCGTCACCGTTTGCGTCGGAGCATCAGTGCAGTGCGCCGTTCCAGTCGTCGTCACCGCACGGTCCGCCGCCAGAATGCAATCCCACGGAAACGGTCTCACCCTTCATGTTGAGCACGGGGTGGTAGAACTTGGATATGGTTTCCGTTGCCTCTTCACAGTAGTGCCCGATGAAGGTTCGGCGCCAGCGGTTGGCGCTTCGGTTGGGGCCGGAACCATGGATCAGCATGCCATGAAAAAATACCGTCTGACCGCGCATCACGGGGACAGGTATGGGCTTGGTGCCGCGCGGAAAGTCCCGGATGTGGCTGTCACCGTAGTTGAGTTCGCGGGTGTTTGGTTTCGTCTTGTCAGGGCAAAGGATGCCCTCGAGATGGGAACCGGGGACAACCCGGAGGCAGCCGTTTTCCTCAGTGGCATCGTCGAGCGGGGTCCAGACACCAAAACAGGCGGCGGGGGCGGCCAGCAGATAAAAGTTATCCTGATGCATGGGCGCACCCACTGAGCCAGGGGGCTTGTAGTAGAACATGGTTTGTGCGCCCAACGCGGGTTTGCCCAGGAGGGTCTCAAGGACGGCGGCCACCCGGGGGTGGAGGAACCAGCCCTGGGCCCGCGGATCCAGGCGGTGGGGATGCATCACCCGCACCTGCTGCTTGGTCCGATCTACCTCCTCAAATTTCACCGCCGGTTTAAAAACACCGCCCAGGTTTTCGAAAACGGTGTCGTCACGCTGGCGGTAAGTCTCGAAGAAGGCATCCATATCCTGCAGTTCGGATTCGGAGTAAATGTTATCGAGAACACAGTAGCCTTGGGTTTTGTATTGTTCCTTGGCTGTTAATAAGGGGTGGGTTGCTTGGATCATGGGTTTTTTATCGGTGGTAGTTTGAGTGGCGGGTTATTGATTCTGAAAAATTGCGAATTAGCTTAAGGGGCATGTTAGTGGTATTTGACGAGAGCTTTCATTACTTTTTACAAGACATCTTCGATGCGGTTTAAAACCTCGGAGAGCATTTCCTTCGTGTGCATGATTGAAATTCCGTGATGCGCCGGTTTTCCGCCGTAATCGCAGAAAAAAACCTTCTTCTCATAGAGCGCTTTGTAGAATGAGAGCATCTTATTAACGTTGTGATCCAGCGTCTGCTCATAGGAGGTGATGGGATCATTGCCTAGGTCTGAGAAAATGCCGAAGCGGGCTCCGTGGTGTTGCAAATGAAAACCCGATCTCTTCTCCATAAACAATTTTTCCAACGCCGGATAAAAATAATCTTCCATCTCTTTCAATGCTTCATAAAACGAAGGTCCTGTGATTTCTTCTACAAACGCAAGACTGGCCAAAATACTTACAGGGTGGGCGTTAAAGGTTCCCGAATGCTGTGTGGTTCCCACTGGCTTGAAATGTTTTATGATATCCGTGCTGCCACAAATAGCCGAGAGCGGCAGCCCGCCTCCCAGCGCCTTGCCGATGGTGCAGATATCCGGGACAACCCCAAAATCGGTTTGAGCTCCCCCCGAAGATTTTTTGAAGGATGATTGGATTTCGTCAAAGAACAAAATCACGTTGTTTTCAGAGCAGAGTTTTCTAACCCCCCGCAAGAATTCCTGTGAATAAACGATGCAACCGTTGTTGTAATTCACGGGCTCCATAATGAGTGCGCAGACTTCATGGTGGTGTTTCTTAAGCGTGTCAGACAGGATGTCCAAGTCCCCACCCGGGATGGCGATGACGTATTCGCTCATCTGCTGGGGGATGCCGCTGGATTCGACATAGGCAGAGGGATTGTCCAAGGCTGTGCGGGGCGGATGACCGCCGATATATACGTATTCGTGGTAACCATGGAAATGTCCCAGGAAGCGGATGATCTTGTTTTTTCCTGAGACGGCGCGGCAAAGACGCAGCGCGTGGAGAGTGGCTTCGGTCCCCGAATTCGTGAACCGGATCATCTCAGCGCATGGGATGATGGCTGTTAGTTTTTCCGCCAGTTCAACGTGCCAGGGTGTGTCGAAACTGCACATGATTCCAAGCGACAATGCCTTCTCGACGGCCGCCTTGACGCGGGGATGACCATGGCCCAATAACGAAGCACCATGCGACATGCACATGTCGATTAGCTCATCCCCCTGGACATCGGTAATGTGGGCGCCATCAGCCCTCTGGAAATACAAGGGAGTTTTGAGGGCGCTGCTGTAGCGGACGGTGGCGCAGACGCCGCCCGGGAAAACTTTGCTGGCGCGTTCGAGTAATTTATCTGTGTTCGTATGCATGATGCTTTCTTTGTGATTTCGTAATTAAAAATTCTCTACCCAATGCTTCCTGGATTCGGTGTGTTCAGCATGATTTCATGTCCGCCATCGACAGGCATGATGGCGCCCGTGATAAAGGCCGCGTCATTCGAGCATAACAGTAAAGTTATCGGCGCAATGTCTGTAACCTCGCCCCCCCGGTTGGCCGGGAGTCTTTGGGAAAACTGCCGGTACAATTCGCATTCCGGATCCAGCGTGTCCCGTTCCACCTGGACCCAACCCAAACGCAGCGCATTGACGCGGATGCCCCTAGCGGCCAAGGCTTGGGCTGTGTTGCGGGTGAGTCCCTCCATCCCTGCTTTGAGCGCGCCGTAGATTTCGAAATTTGCGGTGGCGCGGGCCGCGTGAATGGAGGAGATGTTTAAGATGGCGCTCCCCGGCGACATGAGCGGCACCGCCGCCTGGGTGCACAGGAATACGGATTTTAAATTTGAATCGAACAGGCTGGAAAAATCCTCTTCCGAGGAATCCAAAAACGATTTTTTCGTTGTCAGACCAGCATTGTTGATGAGGCAATCCAATTTCCCAAATTGGGATCCAATTTTTTCGAACATCGCCTTCACGGACCAAGCGTTGCCGACATCCGCCTGGATCACCAGGCATTCCCCGCCAAGAGTTCTCACCGATTCAGCCGTCTTCTCTGCACCTTTCCGGTTCTGGTTATAGTTAACAATTAACGAAGCTCCCGCTGCGGCAAATTCCACGGCCAAATGTGCGCCGATTCCACTCGACGAACCGGTCACCAGCACAACTTTGTTCTTATAATCCATGGTCTGTCGTCCTCAATCCCAGTTTGAATCCGGTCATGGTGTTTGCCCAGGCCGAACCGCGCCTGTCTACTATCTTATCCAATGGCCAAAGTGGCCGGGAAAGCTCTTTGAATGGAAGTTTTTTGAAATGCGGTAGAGCGCATCCCGGGCAATCGGATAAAATGACTTTTTTGCTAATAGGGGCGTAGTCGGCCCGGAATCCTGCCGGACTTTTCACCACGACAATTTTATAATCCGCCGGCTCAAGTCCAACACTCTGATAAACAAGCGGCGTGCTTCCGGGGCCGGTTCGGGACAGTAAAAGCAGGGTCAGATCCCGCCCTTTCACAATGGCAGCCATTCCCATGTCCACTTGCGCATTTCCGCAATGACCGGCAAGGGTAAAACGCACAGGCTTGAGAGCAAGAATTTCGCCACGGAACGCGATGGGCGAACTGAAGACATTATCCCGTTTCCCGCCAATCACGGTCTCCAAAATGTTTCCAACACCCAAGCGCCTGGCGATTTTCACTGTCTGTGGATCTACCATGAACGCAAGTGCTCCTCCCGGAATCCGGCGGGATAGAATCGCTTTGACAAGGTGGGTGCTGTCACCCGTCGCACCTGAGTTGGTCGCGTCAGCACCGTCTGCGATGATGACCGGGCCCCCTTTCATGGCAAGCGCTTTTCGGATGGCAATGGATGGCTTGAAACGCGTCGCGTCCATTTTCTTCCGCAGTCGCCAACAATCATCTGCAAGCGTTTCTGCAATTCGTTTGGCGCGATCGCCTCCCGCTTTGGCTGTAACTAGTACAGACCAGCCAGCCTGGGGCATATCAATCCATGGCTGCGTGGTAAAAATCGAAATGTCTAGGATTCCAGGAGAACGAGACAACTGTTCTGCCTTGCGGAAAAGGACGGAGAGCGGGCCGGAAAAGGTGTTTTGGAGTTCCGTGGGCGTCAGCATGGGCAATTTGCAGTGATAGACCTCGGGACGTCTTTGGCCCCCAATCAGTTCAAGCAGAATGGCCGCAGCCTTGGCCCCGGTATCAATCTTGTCCAAGTGCGGAGCGGTCTTGTAACCGATGACCACGTCCGCCGCCCTCAACATGCGGCTTGTGATGTTAGCGTGCAGGTCGCACGTTGCCACAATGGGAACAGAAGAGCCCAACTCGCGGCGGGCCGTTTCAAGAAAATGCGCGGTGACATCCGGTTCTGTGCCGGACATTAGTGCGCCATGCAATCCGAACAGTAAGCCGTCAATGGGCCGGGCCTTGAGTGAACTAACAAAGGTCCTGGTCAAACATTCCAGCGTTCTATTAGTCAGCGGGCCAGAGGGCCAGGCCATCGCACGGATGAGTCCAACCTTGTGAATGCCACGTTGCCCACTCTCGTCCAGGCCTTTGACAAAACCGCCAATTTCGTCAATTGCGCCATATTCGTCCAGCACGGCTTGGCCCGTCACCAAACCAAAATGCCTAAAGTCATCCAGTTTTGTTAGAATTGGATTGAAGCAGCAGGTTTCGTGGATGATCTGCGCCAGGCCGATGGTTGCCTTCATTTTCTAGTTAGTTCCAGCTTTTCTAACAGCCCGTTCAAATAATCCCTGCCAAAGGTAATTCTCTCCATCCGTTCATCTTGAAAAGGAATTGCTTCGTATGTTTTTGGATCGGGTAATTCCCTGGATATAATTCTTTTCTGGGTCTCCCAAGCCAGTTCCACCACCCGCGACATTTCCCGGCGCGAGAGGTCGGCCTGTTCATCGTGCCAGTTGCGACGAAAGATGGGGATTTCGTAGAGGAATTTATGATCTTCGATCGACAAGGTTAGATCAGGACTGAAATGGCCCAGGATGGACAGGATCTTTTCCCATTCCACCACCCCGCGTCCCGGCGGCCGGCCTTGCCGGGTATATCCATTGTCGGAAAAATAGACGATGGCGTCCTTGCTGTGAGTCAGGTGGGTGTAGGGTGCCGCGCGGAAGGCCGCTTCGACTGGGTCTTCCGCAAAGCAGAGCACATTGGCCGTGTCGAGACAGATGCCGGCTATGTCGGCACCCATTTCTTCAACGATCCGGATGAGTTCGAAGGTGGTGGTGTCCCCATGCGGCTCCAGGTTAATCCGGCTGCCATTGGCACGTAATACGGGGGCAAGTTTCACCATGGCTTCCGTGACTTCGGTGAGTTGTTTTTTCCAGGAGACCTGTTTGTTATAGCGTTCATCAGGACTACCCAGAGAGGCATGCAGTTCATGCCATCCACATGCTGCGGCGGCTTCTATCTCGGCAGTAAGATCCCGAACAAGCACTCCGGCTGTTTTTTTAGCGACTAACGGGTTCGGAGAGGTGACGGAAACGTGGGTATAAAGTCCTAGCTTGTCTCCGTATCCGCGAATGCTTTTTAGTTCGACCGGATCTAAATCAGAATTAAAGCTCCTAATTTCACCGAACTGGATTCCAGCGAATCCGTTCTGATGGACAAAATCCATTGTCTGATACGGATTGAATCCCAATCCATTCAACGTATAGCTGTCTAATCCGACTTTCATGGTTCCTATGATTTGCTTAACTCTTCCACGGCACAGGTGGGATCGGAAGTGTGACGGTGCAGCGCTTTTCTTCGGAGCGATAAAGAGCTTCAGCGACCTCTACCGTGCTTCTGGCATCCCGTCCTGTGGTTGTAATCTGATTGGGTTCGCCTCTAAGTAGTTTCAGCCATTCCTTTATCAGGTTCATATGGCCCGAAAGCACAACCTCCTTGCCGTTCAGCATGACATTCTCCAGACCCGCGTCCGCTTTTACAAAGTTCTCGTAACAGCCGGGGTCTGATTTACCGTAAAGAACAGGTCCCGAATCCGTTGATTTGCCGTGGAGTAGGTAAAAAGTCCCAATATCTGATCGGAAATAAGCCTCCCCTTTGGTCCCGCAGATTTGGACCATTTCGTACCAGAGGCTGTTTTGACCCTTATAACACCGCGTGAACCAGTTGATGGTGAGTTGGGCCAGGGCGCCCGACCGCATTTGGGCCGCTATAATGCCCAGGCTTTCGCCTTCCATTCGCTCCGGTAACACCTTGGTCATGCCGGTCACCTCCGCAGCTTCGCCAGCATACCAGCGAAGGGCGTCAATCTGGTGGGTGAGGCAGCTCATGACAGCTCCACCGCCTAGGCCGTCGCGTGAAAAGGCCCAGGATTTCGGATCCAGCACCACGTTCTGATTGTGCTCCAGCCTTATGAAAAAGATTTCCCCGAGTTGCCCGCTATCCACGATTGCCTTCAGCGCCTTCCATTGTGGCAGATAACGTCGGTCATGGCTTACCGTGAGCGTGACCTTGTTTTGTTCGCAGACCTCCACCATGCGGTCGCACTCCCAAATATTCCTGCCCATGACCTTTTCAACCAGGATCTGTTTCTTGGCCTTGGCCGCCTCAATCACCGAGGGCATGTGTATGTCATGGGGCAACAGGTTGATGACCGCAGATATCTCCGGCATGGCCAGGACTTCCTGGTAATCTCTAACAATTTTTACGTCCGGAAAACTCTCCCGGATATAAGCATGTCGTTTTTCGTTAGGTTCAGCCACAGCCACAACCTCGCATTCCTCCGCGGCAAATTGAAGACCCTGGACATGCGCGCTAAAGATGTTGCCAGCTCCCAGGACGCCTAATTTAATTTTTTCGTTCATTGTTTTCGCAGTGTGTTATCCAGATTTATTTTTGAAGATTAACCGGCAATGACTGGAAGTCCATGTCTGGACGTGTTAAGTTCATGTCGGATTGTACTTATTCTCCAAATGCAAGAAACGCTTTCCACCCTCGAAATTGGGAATGTCATTGAGGAATCCTTGACGTTCAAATACCATCGCGGGGCCGATCATTACTATAAAGGCCCTCATGCCATCATTGATGGTAAAATCCATCCCTTCGCCGTTCTCGGACAGGTCAGGCATGCCTCCTTTTTCATTAGAATTGAGGGTGGTCCTCTCATAACCATTGCACCCGGCGGCGGCTACCTGTTACCGCCCGGCGTCAAGGCGGTGGGCGAGATCAGAAGCCCGGATAAGGCTCTGCTCAGATGGTCCCATATTAATTTTTGGCTTTTAGGCACCATTGATCTGTTCTCACTTCTCGAAACACCTTATTGTTTTGACCCGCGCGCCGGCGGGCGGATCGGATTGCTCATTAAGGCTCTGCAAGCAGCGCATGATCCACAAACCCAACCGACGATCGGTACATTCGTCAGGCGTCAGGCTTTAGGACTGCAGATTCTGGAAATAATCGCCAGCCAATCGGTGAAGAAGGAAGGTCACGGCTTTTTCAGGGAACTCTCCAGGTTGGCTCCGGTTATGGGATATATCAGCAGAAATTTAGACCGGCCCTTGAGCCGTGAAGAGCTTGCCCGGCAAGCATGTTTGTCGGAATCACGTTTTCATGCAGTCTTTAAGAGTGCTTTTGGCATGGCCCCCTTGAAATATGTCCAGCAGCTTCGGCTGAAAAAGGCGCAATCTCTATTGACGACCTGCGATTTGTCCGTGGAAGCCATCGGTATGGAGGTGGGATTCAACGATCCATTCCATTTCAGCCGTCTCTTTAAAGAGTTTTGCGGCACCAGCCCGAAGGGATACCGGTTAAAGAGCCGGGAATTGATTGCGGAAATGAGTTTCCCAATATCGTGATTCGAGGCAGCGAAATTTTTCTCGTTAAACTTAAAGGCGAATGCCTCCGGTGCCGAACCGGGTGGCGTAACCGGGAAACACCGCGCCAAAGAGATCGTGCTCGTTCATGCCAAACTATTTGAGGAAGGAATAGAGATACTCTTCCGCTGAGTAACCGGAAGGCAGCTTCCCTGCCCAACGTCATGGGTGCTGATGATGAACTCGGACAAATCTTCCGCCCGCCGTGGTGCGATGGGCCGGGCGTTTTGATCCCAAGGGACTGTTAGATCAGAAAATAGGTGCCAAGCCCTGGTAGGCAAAACCTCCTAACGAATCGTCGCGGGCCCTGCATCACCAGAGGCAGGCTGCCAGTTCAGGTTCAAAGTGACCTGCTCGACCTTTCCCTGATGCCAGCTAACTTCAAATTCAATGTGGTGGGCATCCTGTTTCTTCTCTAGGCGGCCTTTTTGCGGGAATCTGTGGGACCAACCAATCGAAGGTAAAGTGATTCGTGGGCTTTCGCCGAAGCTTTGGCAGAAAAGTCTGCCTCCATGCACGCGCGGATGAGTGCCGCGCGATCGGCGGGTTTTGCTGTGCCATCGAGAGCCTTCCTGCAAGCGTCAACAAGCGCATCCGGCGAGGCATCTGCAAAATAATACCCATTGCCCGAATCCTGCCGCCGCTCGACCACAAGCTGGAACAAGCCCTGGGATTGGAATGCCACTGGGATCAGTCCATAAACCAGTGCCCGCATCAACCAGGAGGAGAGGGGATTTGCTTGCCCTGGGACCAACAAAAAGTCAGCGCCTCCCAGTGCCAGCCGGGCTTCATCCTCGGTGAACTCTTCAATCCAGGAAAATCGGCCGCGGTGTTTTCTGGCGGCGATTTCGGCGGAGCGACGAATGGTTTTCCCGGGTGTTCCAAACAGGGCCAACCGCACCCCGCTCGCGAGCAGTCGGTCAAGACCGTCAAAAACCAAATCCAAACCATCAGACGCGTCCGCAAAAACCACAAATGTGGCAGCAGCCTCCGGTTCCCACGATAAACACTCCGCCAACTTCCCGGCATTGCCCGCACGGTTTTTGATTTTGCGCAATGAAAACGGTGATGCAAGGGCCTGATCCAACGCCGGATCCCAATCATCCAGCTCCTGGCCGTCAGGGATCCCCACAAGCTTGGCGGCATTTTCACGAAGCACAACCTCCAGGCCACAACCCTGGGATGGTGTCTGGGCCGCCGCAACAAATCGTTCCCCGGGCAGCACCACAACATCCGAAAACAAAATCCCGGATTTTAATAAATTCAGACTCCCGAAAAATTCGAGGCCTTTTGCAGAAAAATATTCGCCTGGCAGGTTGGTCAGGGCAAAGTCATAACTCCAGAAGTTCCCTTGATATTCGAGGCCGTGAGGAGTGAAGACCGTGCGGAAGGGAAGCCTCCCCTCACGAACAAAAACGCCTGCCAGGGCGGTTTGCCAGCCATGGGCGTGAACCACCTCGGGCGCCGGGTCCATCCTTCGGGCCAGTTCCAGCACGCATTTGGTAAAAAACACAAACCGTGTGGAGTTGTCCTGATAATCGCCACTCTCATTCCCGTAAAGCCCGGACCGGTCAAAAAACTCATCGCGTGCCACCAAAAAAACCTGGGTGCCATCCGGGGCCGTGGTCTCAAAAATTTCTGTGGCATATTTCGCACTGCCAACCGTCACTGAAAATTTGACACCAGTTTTTTTCAGGCTGGCATTTTCACGGGCAGAACGGTGAAGCGGCAGGACCACACTGACCTCATGCCCGAGGGCACGGAGGCCACGTGCCAGAACCGCAACGCCAGTTCCCAAGCTCCCGCTCGCAGCCAAAGGAGCCATCTCACTCGCCGTCATCAGAATTTTCATGAATTCGCTTTTTATCACGGGACGGCGGGGGTGTCACTGGAGAGTTGAGTAAAACCTGCATCTCCGGCAAGTTGAAGCTGTGTCATTCCCTCAAGTTCTTATTACCTGCGGCCCCGCTCACGAACCCATCGATGACGTAAGGCGAATCACCAATCAATCCAGTGGGGAGTTGGGGACCATCCTTGCAGACACCATGGCAGGCGCCGGATTTGATGTGGTGTGCTACCGCGGGGAGGGCGCAACCCACCCCGCTCCCCAGGTGCCCATCCAATCCTTTGGGACCAATGCATCGCTTGAGAAGCTCATTCAGAGGGATGCCGGGAAATTTGATGCGGTGTTTCATTCGGCCGCGCTATGCGACTATTTGGTGGTAAACTCCCACCCCGGGAAGATTCGAAGCGACTCCGAGGGGTTGACCATTTCGTTACGGCCGGCTCCAAAAATCATCCGCTCACTTCGCACGTTTTTCCCGAAAGCCCTCCTCGTGGGGTGGAAATACGAATTGGATGGAACGCGCGAGGACGCATTAAATCGGGGCAGGCTCCAGATCGAGACATGCCACACCGACGCCTGTGTTGTGAATGGAGCGGCTTACGGCGAGGGCTTCGGATTCATGGAGGCGGATTCCCCCACGGCTCTTCATCTCCCTGACAAGATATCCCTGAGCCATCATCTGACGGGGTGGTTAAAAATCCGGCTTCGCCAAACCCAAAAGGATGAGGCGCATCCCCAACCTGAACAAAATTGCTCAAAGAGGCGCTAAACCACAGAGAGAGGCAGGAATTCTGACACCTCTCTGTCTCTGTGAGAGATTTCTGCGTGGCGAACAACGAGTGTTGGCTGAGCTGCCTTTAAAAATTCAGCCCCGATTGGCCGCCAGCAAATCCTCCAGATCCGCAGCAAGACGTTTACGCTCCGCCTGGCCCATCCGATCAATATAGAGAACTCCCTGAAGATGATCGAATTCGTGCTGGATGGCCCGCGCAAGCAGTCCCGAGGCCTCAAAGTCCTGGGCCTCGCCCGCCTCGTCCAAGGAATGCACTTTGACTTTCTCTGGTCGGGGCACCTCACCGCTTAAGCCAGGAAAACTCAGGCAGCCCTCATTTCCGGATCGCTCCCGCCCTGAAAGGGCGATTTCAGGATTGATCAAGATTAGCGGCATATAATCCTCAGGATCCACCGACTCACCATCAATCCACATCGCACTGGGGCGATCTTTCACCCCGGTGATGTCCACCACACACACTTGCATCGGCGCTCCCACCTGCTGCGCTGCCAAACCAACACCATTCGCCGCCTCCATTGTCTCCAACATGTCCTCCACGAGTTGGAGAACCTCATCATTCACCACACTAATTTTTCTGCCTTTCGCACGAAGGGCCGGGTGGCCATAACTCACAATCTCAAGCACCATAATTGGCAGAAAATGCCCCATCCCCCCCATAAGAATCAAGCGAAACCCTTGTCAACCGGAGATGCGGGGTGTGAGGGAAATCTGATCGAGCTTCGCTGCCTGCCCGATTCTGGCGATCCATTGCTTCCACCGGCAAAGGGGGGAGCATGTAACAAGACGTCGGTTATTACTGCGATATTGTAACAATTCATTCCTTGCCTCAGCGAACCGATTTGAATACTTCGTTGGAAACTTACTAATTATGATCTCGAGATTCTTTCCTTTAATTATCCTCGTTGGATTTGCGATTCCGGGTTTTTCTCAGGCAACCCCAAGCCTGCCAGCCCCCATCGAAATTCAAACGGCGGATGGACCACGTCCCTACCAAATTGCCTTGGATGAGCTCTTTTTTGTCGGAGAGGGCGTGCGCCCTGTGGGAGCCCAGCAATCCTTTGCCTCAATGCAACAGTTGGCTGAGGAGCTTCTCACGACCGCTCAATTGAATGTTTATCTCGTCTTTTATCCCAAAGGAAGCGATCGCAAAGAGTCTGACCGGCGTTTCCTCACTGATGAAATCGTGATTGAAGCAGACGCGGCCGGCGCGGCTGGGGTGAGCGCCATGTCAGGTGTCAGCAGGGTGCAAGCACTTGATTTTGCTCCGGGACATTATTCAGTCACAGTCAACAATCCCTCCCGCACATTGGATAAGTCCAAAGAAATCGAGGGCCTCAGCGGGGTGAAATCCTCGCAACCCCAATTTGCAACAAAGTTGGAGAAACGCGTCATCCCCAACGATGCCTTCTTTGATCAACAGTGGCACCTTCAAAATACCGGACAGACGGCTGGTCTCCCCGGCATTGACCTGAACGTTGTCAATGTTTGGAACGCCTTCCGCGGAACAGGAATCGTGATCTCCATCGTCGACGATGGGGTGGATTTGAGTCATGAAGATCTGGGCCTAGCCATTATTCCCGGGCTTGGTTATGACTTTAATGATGATGATTCCGACCCCTCGGCCATTGCTTCCAATCAGGATTACCACGGCACGGCGTGCGCTGGTATTGCTGGCGGCATTGGGTTTAACTCCCTTGGGATTGCCGGGGTGGCGCCTTCGGCATCACTTTCTGTCATCCGTCTCATCGCAGCTCCCGTTACGGATTCAAAAATTGGCCAGGCGTTGGGCTTCCTGAACGATCAAATCCAAGTCAAATCCAATAGCTGGGGGCCTGAAGATCCGTTTGGGGGTCCCGGCTCCATCACCAACGCGGCGATCTTGAATGGGATTCAAAATGGACGCGGAGGTCTTGGCACAATTTTTGTGTTTGCCGGGGGAAATGATGCCTTGACCGGAGATCGTACGGATTACGATGGCTACCTCAACTCTCCTTACACCATTGCCGTGGGGGCTGTCGCTGACGATGGCGTCGGGGCAAGCTACTCGGAGCCAGGCTCAAGCCTCACGGTTTCTGCGCCTTCTGGATCTTCAGGGAGCGCCGGGATCGTTACAACTGACTTGACCGATTCTCCCGGTTACAATGACGCCGCGGCCTCAGCTGTCGAACCAGCCAACAAAAACTACACAGTCAACTTCTCGGGAACCTCAGCGGCTTGTCCCTCTGTGGCAGGTGTTGTTGCTTTGATTTTGCAGGCAAACCCCATTCTCAAGTGGTATGAAGTGCAAGATATCCTGATTCGCTCGGCTACACAGATTGACTCCAGCGACTCGAATTGGATTACGAACGGAGGAGGCCTGCGTTTCAACGAGAAATACGGAGCAGGCCTCGTGAATGCCTTGGCTGCCGTCATCTATGCTCAGAGCTACCCAACCACAGACCGTGTGACCACCACAGTCGATGCCCCAGGCGTGCCCGTGAATATTCCAGAAAACGATCCCGTGGGTATCGACATCCCCATCGATGTTTCCTCCAATGTTGCAAGTCTTCAACATGTCATTCTCACGCTAAACATCGCCCACACCTATCGAGGCGATCTATCGATCAAACTCACCTCACCTCAGGGGACGGTCAGCACATTCACCGAAGTCCGGGGTGACCCCACGGCCAACTATTTCCAATGGCCGTTTATGACCGTTCGTACTTGGGGAGAAAATCCCAATGGCACCTGGATACTCAATGTCTCAGATCAAGCGGGAATTGATTTTGGAACTGTGTCCGTCGCCACGCTGGAAGTCTCCGGGAGCACAAGCAGCAGCCTGCCACCACCCCCTCCACCGATATTGCCGCCTTCAACAGTCACCCTCACCATTGATTCCCCAAGCACGATGCTCACTGTTCCCGCAGGCACACAAATCAAGATTGCGGGAACAGCAACTGAGGCCACGGGCATCAAGAAGGTCGAACACGGGAAATTGACATTTGCAAATTCGGAGAATGATGGCATCAGGCTGCCGCTCACATCGATCTCTCTCGCCAAGTCCCTTCGTTGGCGCTCCATCGAAGGAACGGACACTTGGGAATTTCAAGCGCGTGTGAGCCGTGGAGTTAACCGGTTTTTTGTCCGAGCGACTGCAAACAACGGGAATCTCTCAAACCTATCAGGCATCACGATCATCGGAAAATAATCCGCTCTTTTTGGCTTGCCAAAACCAGCATCATCCCTTTAAAACACTCACATGAAGCTCCTTGTAGGTTCCCTTGCCCTGATCGCAGCCGTTTCTTCTCTTCAAGCCGGAGGCTTTGGTGGCCCACCCCCATTCACCAATGGCTCGCCATTAATCTCGGGTGTTGACGGCTCCTACCAAGCCAACGCGCATGCCAGCAACACAACGGGTGTGATTCGCTTTTCTTATTCGAATAACAACCAAACCAGCACTCTGGCTGGCAACTCCTATGTGATTTTCAGCGAAGGCCTGACGTTCTCCGGACCGGTTGTTGCGAACATCACGACCAACAGAATCACAGGCGTTCTTAACCGCAACACAAGCGCTGGGTTCTCAAACACAACCATGACCGGTTACTTCAATGCCAAAATTGATACAAACTCCTCAACTTATGCCTTCCAAGGCAAGGGGTTCATGCAGGTATTTGTTCAAGACGATACCGCGCTGCCACTGATCGAGTTTTTGAACGCTTTCAGCAAAGACCTGAAAATCAAGGGCGTCCGAAATTCCCAGACCTCCCTCTAGTCGATTGCCGAACAGGCGGAGATCGATCTTTCTGTGAATTGGGCTCCGGCGAGAGGAACCGCTCCCTCATCTCTTAGGATCCATCTCCGACAGGGTTTCACTCTCGTTGAGCTCGCAGTTTCCATTGCAATTCTCGGCATTCTTATTATCGCTGGAATGATGGCCTACGGGCCTCTCATCGGAAAAGCGGATGCCTATCGGTGTATGGGGAACATGCGATCTCTGCATGTTTCCTTTGCGGCTTACGTGAAGGACAACGCCCAATGGCCGCAGCCTCCGCAGGATCTCTATGAAGCAGAGGATGACGGTCCTTTGGAAGATTGGTGGATCGAAGCGCTCACGCCATACGGTGGTGAGCCGCGAGTTTGGGAATGCCCAACCATCAAGCGGATCGTGAATCAAACCTCAAAAAATGGCAGGCCCAAAATGCACTATCAGCCAACGCCATTTGACCCCAAACCCTTCACCCCATTCCGTTGGGCTAATCAACCCTGGCTTGTCGAGATCGGTAACATGCACGGCAGGGGTGCCCACATTATTTTTCCTGATGGGTCCATTCGTGTGATGGATGACATCGTGAAATTCGAGGATTAATTTACAATCCGAACTGGCGTGCCGACCACAACACGTTCGAAGAGAATGGGGGCAAAAGCTTTGGGCAGTCGGATACATCCCTTGGAAGCAGGTGAGCCCGGGCTGGGGATAAACCCCGCATGCATGCCAATTCCCCACTTCGTGAGCCGCATCCAATAAGGCATGGGGGCAGGGTCAAAGCGGCCGCCTGGCGGGGGGGTGTCTTTCCTGGCATCAGCATCGATCTGGTAAACCCCTCCCTCGGCGTCAAGGAGACGTCCGTAGTGGGAGGAATACTTGTCCTGAATC
>JBGTAR010000067.1:0-31483 GCA_041749815.1 Terrimicrobiaceae bacterium | reverse complement strand
CATGTGGTTGTTTTTGTCGCCGGCACGGGCAATCCCTTCTTCTCCACCGACACCACAGCCGCCCTCCGTGCCAATGAAATCAGTGCGGAAGTCATTCTTAAGGCCACCAAGGTGGATGGGATCTACGACTCCGATCCGATGTTGAACCCCGACGCTGTCCGGTTTGATCACATCACCTATTCTGAGGCGCTTTCCCGTCGGCTCCAGGTCATGGATTCCACGGCCTTCAGCCTCTGCATGGACAATCGAATGCCCATTGTTGTGTTTGATATGAACAAGCCCGAAAACATTCGGCGCGTGTTGATGGGCGAACAAATTGGCACCTATGTCTCGGAAAAGCTCTGACATCTGACATTTTTCGGTTTGCCAAACCCAATTTCCCGCTAAAACCAAGAGTATGAGTCTCGAAGACGCCCTATTTACCGCCGAGGAAAGCATGGAAAAATCCGTGGATTTTATGGTCCACGAATTCACGGCGATTCGTACCGGAAAAGCCTCTCCCGCTTTGGTGGAAAATCTGGATGTGGAAGCCTACGGATCGACGATGAAGCTCAAACAGCTGGCCCTCACGTCCGCCCCTGAGCCCCGGCTTCTGGTCATTCAGCCTTTTGATGCCTCCACCGTCCGCGACATTGAGCGGGCCATTCATGAATCCAAAATTGGAATCATGCCCGTTGTGGACGGCAAAATTATTCGCATTCCCATTCCGGAACTTTCCGAGGAACGCCGGAAGGACCTCGCAAAAACTGTTCGCACCCTCGCGGAAGAAGCCCGGGTTCGCGTTCGCAGCTGTCGGCGGGATGCCATGGATGCCGCAAAAAAATTCCAAAAGGACGGGGACATCACGGAGGATGACCTCCGCGTGGCAGAATCCGATATCCAAAAGCTCACTGACAAATCTGTGGCCTCCATCGACAGTCACGTCGAATTCAAAGAAGCCGAACTCATGAAAATCTGATGAAAATCCTTCTCCTTCTTATCGCTTTGGGGATCTCTGTATCCTCGGCCAATGCCCTCGTCGCAAGACCCGCTCCCAACGTGCAATGGGTCAACTCCGCGGGGAAAATCGAAACTCTCGCCGCCTTCAAGGGCCAGCCGGTCGTTCTCCTCATTGCCCCAAATCCAAGAACATGGGCGTTCCGCTTCCAACTCACCCGTCTGAAAAGCGCCTATCAACGGCTCGGTGCCCAAAAGGTCATCTTTGTGGCCGCCTTCACCCAGGAGACCGGCCGCGTGAACTCCAACATTCCATTCGCTGTGGCGGCAGATGGTCCAAAAGTCGGCTTCGAATATGATGCGAGCGACCGTTTTGCCATTGCCATCATCGGTCGAGATGGAAACCTCGATTATTTTACCAATCGGGTTCTTCCCGGACAGCGGGTGATCGACGTTATCGAGAACTCCTTCGTCACCCAAACGCTCATGCGTCGGCCTTGAGGCTCCATGTTATTCCAAGACGCTGAAACGCTCCTCTTCACGGGCGACTCGATCACCGATTGCGGTCGCCCCCGCCCATTCACCGCATGGGAAGTTGGCCTCGGTAATGGCTATGTGTCCCAAGCGGCCGCATTGCTGGCCGCTCATCGGCCTGATGCCAGGCTGCGGATCATCAACACCGGCATCAGTGGCAACCGCGTGACCGACCTTGCCTCCCGTTGGGAGGAAGATGTTCTCAGCTTCCAGCCGGACTGGATCTCGGTGATGATTGGTATCAATGATGTCTGGCGTCATTTTGACCGATCTTTCATCCCCCAAGTCTCCCTCGAACAATACCAATCAATGCTCGAGGACCTCGTGCAGAAAACCAAACCCAAGGTGAAGGGACTGGTCCTGATGACACCCTTCTTCATCGAGCCCAATCTCGAAGACCCCATGCGCAAAATGATGGATGCCTACGGTGCGGCTGTTCAGGATATTGCCACACGAAACGAAACACTCTTCGTCAACACCCAGGCTGCCTTCGATGCCTTCCTCACCCACCGCCCATCCCAAAGCCTCTGCGGAGACCGCGTCCATCCCAACGAGACCGGCCATGCGGTTCTCGCAAAAGCCTTTCTCAATGCTGTGGGTTTTGAGTGGGACCGCAGCGCAAGTTAACTCCCCCACTCAGGTTGTTTACCATAGGTAGGGCGAGTCAGTCCTCCTTCGCCGAGGCTATGGAGGACACGTCCCTTGACCTCACCCAGGTTTCATCACACCCGGGAAAAGGGGGCGCATCTCCGAAAGTTGCAAGTTCAGTGAGGACGCTTCGCGCCCGGGATCGGGAACACGGCAACTGAGTGCCGTGGCTACAAGACCCCAGCCTCCATCACGCTTGCGTTCGTTGTAGCCGACCCACTCTGTTGGGGCGCAATCGCGGCTCTGCCGCCACTTCCTTCTGCTTTTGCACTTATCGGAGATGCGCCTGGAAAAGGGGGTATGGATTTCTCAGGTTGTCAGTCAAGTGGGCGGCTGGTAAAAAGTTTGATATGATCAGAATCGCAGTCATTGCGTTGTTGCTCGCCTCCATTACGCCCGCCGCAGGTGCCGATGATTACTCAAAATTTGATCCCTACGAACGGGGATTATTCAAAGACCCCAACTCCTTTCCCATTGGCGTCTGGCTGCAACAACCCCGCCACGCGTCCAAATACAAATCCCTTGGGATTGACTACTATCTGGGTCTGCACAATGGTCCCACGGCTGAGCAAATGGAGTTGCTCCATCAATCCGGGATGCGGGTTATTGCGGGTCTAAACGAATATGCCCAAGCGAATTTGCTCAATGACCCGCTGGTTGTGGGGTGGATGCATGGGGATGAACCTGATCTCGCACTCGTCTATCCACGGGATCTTCTCCAAGGGCCGATGGGAAAAACCATCATCAAGGAACACTGGCCGGAGATTTACCAGGAACTGGATCTCGACAACAAAGACTATCAGGGTTGGGGGCTGGGAGCTCACCCGGTCAACGACATCCAGAAAGATTATAAAAGGTTCCGCGACATCGATCCGACACGCCCCGTTCTGATTCAACTATCGAAGGCCGCTGCCACCAATGGCGTTTACAAGGGACGGGGAGATCGCAACGGCAAGACATGGGAATATCCCCTCTATATGGAAGGCTCCGATTATGTCAGTTTTGATGTTTACCCGGTGGGTGACGGTCAACCTGACAAGCCTTATCTCGTGGCCGATGGTGTGGAGCAGTTGGCGAAATGGGGCAGGGGAGATCGACCACAAATTGTGGCGATTGAGGCCGGTTTTGGCGACAAAGCCATGGCCGATGCATCCCAGCAACGCGCTCAGATCTGGATGGCGATTAACCACGGTGCATCAGGGATTTTTTATTTCTGTCATCGGTGGACCGGCGAAGGAAGCACCAAGAAGGCCTATGCAGACAACATGCCGATCCAAGACAAGGTGCTTGGTGAAGGAATCAAAAAAATCAACGATGAACTCCAGCAACTGGCACCTGTTATCAACAGCCCTTCGCAGGACAATCTTGTCAGGGCGGCCAACGCGGAGATCGATCTGGGGGCCCGGGTGCATGAAGGCAAAACCTATCTCTTTGCGGTCGAACGAGGCAACCGCGGGTCCGAGGCGGAGTTCACGGTCGATGGGATCAGTGATGGAAAGGTGGAGGTTATCGGAGAAGATCGCGAAATCGTCATGAAAAACGGCAGGTTCTCTGACCAATTCACACCGTTTCAAACGCATTTATACAGGATCACGGCCCTCTGAAGCCATTTCACACTGAGCGCCATGAAAAGAGGCGGCGCATCTCCGCAAGAGGCAAATCGCGAGGACGCTTCGCGCCCGGTATCGGGAACACGGCAACAGAGTGCCGTGGCTACAAGACCCCAGCCTCCATCACGCTTGCGTTCGTTGTAGCCGACCCACTCTGTTGGGGCGCTATCGCGGCTCTGCCGCCACTTCCTTCTTTATCGGAGATGTGCCCCAGAAGAGGCCACTCCAATTGGGACGGTTGTCAACGTTCTGGCAGTTTTTTTGTCTCCCCCTTGGAATCACATCCTTTCACGGTGTCCGGACTGACACTGACGCAAGCCTTGACAACACCAGACCATCCCTCAAACATTACAGATGTGATGAATTCTCCCTCCCGCTGGGTGACAAGGTCTTGTTTCCTTGCCGCTATGCTTTGCCTCCTATCCCAGGCCTTGCAGGCTGAGACTCCGGTTGATCTGCAACTCGAGCCACAAAAAGCCGCTCGAGGAGGTGCCACTGTTGCTGTGGTCCAGACCCCTGAAGGAAATGGAATAAAATTGACCGTGGACTACCCCGAGGGCGAGGGGGGTGGAGGATTCGTGGCCTACAATGTCGAGGGCTTCGAAGGACCGCTCAGTCACATCACTTTTAATATCAGGGGCAACATGTCCATGGCGAGGATCGGCGTCCGGGGTTTCGACAAAGGGACCTCGCTTGCCAGCGTAAAAATGCCTGACCTTGATGAGGTGATGCAGCCCCATTCTGTCGATCTTACCGCGGCCATTCAGACCGCAGAGGCCGGAGGACAACCGTTCACCTACCCGATCACGGAAGTGATCATTGGCTTTCGGTATGGAGATAAACCCCAGGACTTTCTTGAGATTTCCGACCTCGTGCTTCACCCGGTGGAATAATCACGATTTCCGCTGCCAGACGGACGGCTCGATAAATTGCGCAGTGGCCGTTTTCTCTTCCAGCAGCCTTCGCGAAGCAGGGCGATTGCATGAAGAGGTAAATCATCCGGAATTTCCAAGACTGCTTTAAAATTTTTATCAATTCGACTTGCATAAATCACATAATTGATTAGTTTCTACGTATCTGATCCCCCAGATACAAAAAATCCACACCAATATCCCCAATGAAATTCACCCGCTCTCTATCAATCAAAGCTGTGCTTTGCGCAGCATCGATGGCGACACTTCTCTCTTCTCAAACCTCTCAGGCAGTTGATGTCAACAAGGCAAACAACACCAACGCCTTAAACCTCCCGGGTTCTTGGGTTGGTGGGGTGGTCCCCACAGGCTCCGAGGTCGCACTTTGGGACAGCACGGTTTTAGGAGCCAACACGACCGTGCTTGGTGACAACCTTGCTTTTCAAGGAATCAGGGTAGCAGACCCGGGCGGTGCGGCGATTATCAATGCGACCGGGGGCTTCATACTGAGTCTGGGGTCGGCAGGGATTGACATGTCCGCTGCGACGCAAAATTTCGCGCTACGCTCCAACGTGGCTCTCACATCAAACCAAAATTGGACAGTAGCATCCGGTAGAACTTTGGAAATTGGAGATACCGGAAGCTCCATCACAGGGAGTCATAGCGTAAATTTGTCAGGTACAGGCGTTTTGAGTTTCCGCAATTCCGGAATGTTCACTGATGCCGCCACGAACCTCGTTCTATCAGGAGGAATCAATCTCGTCTCTACAAACGCCAGAATTCTGACATCCCAAGTCACTTTTGCTGGAGCCACAAACTTTGGAGAGAGCGCTGTGGCCAGGCAGACCATATCCCTGCAAGGGAACACCGTTGTGAACGCGGGAACCCATAATGTGACACTTCGTGACACCGTCGAAACAGACATCGCATTGGCATTTAACGGCACCGGTTATTCGGTCACTGGTCCTGGGAACTTGCGTTTTTTGAATGGGAACGCCTCAGGTGTTATCAGGGTCAACATCGGGAACACGGTGGATACCGCATCGATCGCTGCAGACATGACAATTGGTAACAACGTTCGTATGGTGTTTGGTGCATCAAATCAATTCACCACGGCTTCGGATATCACGGTGGAATCAGGAGGATTCCTCACTTTGAACGCAAACGCAGGCGCTTCATCGGTCTACAATCAGACAATTGGCTCCCTTCAGGGGGCAGGTACCGTTGAGCGGAACGGGGGCAATGCATCTATTGTCACTTTGACAATTGATGGCGGGCTTGCCACGGGAACAACAACATTTTCCGGAGTGGTCCAGGATGGAGGAGTTAGTGGAAGAATTGCCATCACAAAAGCTGGTGCCAACACGCAGGTTTTTTCAGGGGCCAACACCTACACTGGTCAAACCCAAATTAATGGAGGAACCTTGCTGATCAATGGCACACATGTCGACGCTGGACTCGTTTCCACTGGCCAGGGATATGGCTCTTCAACTGACGGTCATTTCCGTGTGGCCGCCTCTGCTAGACTGGGTGGATCAGGGCGTATCGAAGGAAACAATTCCCAATCCAATTCCAACATGGTTCTCGTTCAGAGTGGTGGGACCCTGGCACCTGGGGCCAGCATTGGTACTCTTGTTTTGGACGGTGCAAACATCTCAGGCACAAATGCCCGCGTTTTGAACATGGCAGCGGGTGCCGAATTTGTTTTCGAACTGGCTGGGAATGGTGGCACGCCGGAGCGTGTTGATTTTTGGAATTACGTGGACGGGGATTTCCTGCTCAACGATAATGCCATCAATCTGAGTCTCTCTGGTCCAGTCGTTGCCGGGAACTACACGGTCGATATCATTCGGTTTTTCAGCGACAATGGCACCACTGAAATTGCCTCTGGTATTGGTAGTGGGCTGGTTCTCGGAACCACGGATCCCAACATCTCAGGAGCTTCCATTATTTACGGCACGGATGTGATCAGCATCAACTTCACAACCATCCCCGAGCCAACAACCTTCCTGCTCCTCGCAGCCGGTGGCTTGGCCACGATGGTCCTCCGCCGCCGCCGCGCTTAAAAAGCAAGCCAACATAATTCCATCGGGCGTCTTGACAACAAGACGCCCTTTTTCCTTTTCTGGTGGATCAAACAAGGGGGCATGGGGGCAGTCTTCGGTTTCGAGAATATTTAATCCAACATAAAACTCACATCCGACAAGTGGGCGGGCAAGGGACTGCCCAGACCTGCCAACACAAGTGCGCTTCGCGCTCGCGTCAGCACCTCTTTCCTTAGGTAGGGCGTGGCAGTCCCTTGCCCGCCCACTTTTTTTGGTTTCCGAACAGGGGTTTGCAACACGCAACAATCAGCCCCGCCCACTTATAATCATGTGCCCTGACCAAGGGGGTGTCTCAAATTCCCCTTGCAAAAGATCTATCATGTGATGTCTTTTAGGGTTACCGTCCAAGCTGCCACCCACGAAGTAACCCCCATCAATGAAACAAAGGCTCCTTTTCTGTGTCCTCCTCTGTCTGCCGGTTCTGGCGTTTTCTTACACGATTTCTGAGCTGGCCACGGCAACGGATGATACGATTCAGGTCGTGCCTTTGGAAGCCACGGTGAGCGAGGATCCCGCTGAGATCCGGATTAAAAGCTACGCGCCGGGCACTTTCACAATTTATCGGAAAAGTGCTGAGGACACGACCTGGGGCAGCGGTGTGGCAACGGGAGTGAGTTTGGGGGCTGAGGGGGTTTGGACAGACACCAACGTGGAGGTGGGAACTCTTTACGAATACAAGTTTGTCAACACAGCAGGGACGCCAATCCGCTCTATCCGGCCAACCGGCTACATTTTGGCCGGGATTCGGGTTGACCAGACTTTGCCCAAGGGTCGGATGGCTGTGGTGGTGGTCTCCGATGTGCCGGTCAATATTCCCCAAGAATATGCCCAGTACAAAGCGGACCTCGAAGCCGATGGGTGGACGGTGCACGAGGTTCAAGTCCCGCGGGCCGTGGAATACAGCGGGCTTGGAAATGGAACCATCACGTCTGTTCAAGTGAATAATGGTGGGACAGGCTACGCGAACGGCACCACGGTGGACCTCACGAACCCTGCTGGCAAACGGGCGAAGGGCAGTCTCAGCACCAGTGGTGGCGTCATCACATCGATCGTCATTCCCCCGGGGGGCGGTGGCACGGGCTTTGCCGTGGGAGATGTCTTGAGTGCTTCAGGAGGGGGAACCTTCGGGAGTGGAGCTTACCTGATTGGACGAATCGATCAGGCCCAGTTAAGCTTGGTCGATGCATGGACAGAGGAGTCCGGTTCGGGTTATGTTCACAATGACACGGCCACTTTGACGGGAGATGTGAGTGGCAAGACGGCTCAGGTGCGGCTTGGAGTGCTCGGGGGCATCATCTACGGTGTGACCGTCCTCTCCAGCGAGTCGGGTTTTGTAAATGGAGAAACGTTAACGCTTTCCGGTACCAACGCAGGATCGGGGGCGGGGCCTTTTGAGTCTGACTTTGGTGGGCCCCTTCAGTCCATCGAGGTTCAAGCCGGAGGTTCCAATTATGTGGATGGCTCAACGGCCACCATTCCGACCCGTTTCGGTTCGCAGTCCGCTCAGGTCACACTCGTAGCGAACGCAGGTGTTCTCACGGCCGTCAATGTGACGTCTGGAGGTTCCGGCTTTTATGATTTTCAAGCGGTTAGTCTGAGCAATCTCACGCCCAATACCTCGGGTTCGGGTTTGTCGGTGCTCAGCGTCGACAATTCCGGGGCGGCCCGGGGGGTCGTTATGACAGCCGGTGGCTCTGGCTACTTGGACAACCAGGAGGTCATGATCACGGGAGTCACAAGTGGAGTTACCGCCAAGGGGTCTCTCATTGCACCTGGAGGGACGGTGAGCAGCATCGGCTGCATTTTGCCCAACACGTTTATTCCTGGTGAAACGCTCACCCTGACGTCCACCGGCGGCGGGGGAGGAGCCACGGCGATCGCAGGACCTTCCACGGTGGCTCATCTCCTGATCCGAAATGCCGTACAAGCCATTGCCGCTGCGTATCCGGGTCAGTTAAAAACGGTCGTGTCAGTTGGCAGGGTTCCCGTCGCCCGGTCGGGACTTGACGATTGGTATGGTGCTGACGGTCATGGCAATCAGGCCCCCTACGCCACCGATGCATTTTATGCCGACTTGGATGGCGAACTCGGCACCCATTGGACAGACACCTCAAGCAATAGTGGTTCATGGTATAATGTTCCGGCTGACAATCAATTTGATGCCCAGCGGATTTCGCAGGTTGGCAATGGCCGCGTGGAATTGGGCTTTGGTCGTATTGATATGTCCGTCGAGATCAAGATGGAGTGGCAGGCCCTCAAGAATTACTTCAACAAATTGCACCGCTACAAAACAGCCAATCCCGATTTCCGGCCCGGACGGCGGGTTGCAGACAGGCTGAGCTTTATCAATGTGCGGGACACTTCGATCCAGTCCATGCCTTCCGTGGTGGGCATGCAAAATATTGACGTGCTTGCGAAAACTGCACCCCCTTCGGTCAACAAAGGGGATGATCGCGATGCCGCGTACTCCGCCGTCCATGGGCCCTACCTTTTCTATTTCAAAGGAGGGGAGGGGCCCGCCATCGGGAATGGGGGGAAAGCCGTTTTCTGGACTGGCATGCAAAGTCATTACGGCTACTGGCACAAATCAGGACTCATGGCCAAGCAGTTGGCAGAGGACAGTTTTGCGCTGAGTTGGACCTGGGACATCTGGGGTCTTCGCTACATCTACCATCGGATGGGCATGGGATTGGATGCGGCGGACATGATGAAGCAAAGCATCAACAACCAAGGATGGAGCACCTCGGGCACTTACTCCTACAAATTTACCAATGCTTCCAACGGAGATTTTCATGGTTCCCTTTACATGAATCATATCGGGGATCCTGCGCTAAGACTTTTTATGTTTGCGCCTCCTTCCCGGTTGAGTGTCATCAAGTCTGGTTCCAACGCCTCCCTCTCTTGGACGGCTTCCCCCGAAGAAGGGATCCTGGGATATCATGTCTACCGGAGGCCCGTGGGCAGTGGGCCTTACACCCGGCTGACAGCTACGCCGCAATCAGCGATGACTTACGTCGACTCGTCCGTGTCCTCAGGGAACCAGGAATACATGGTTCGTGCCATTCGTTTGGAAACAACAGGGGGCGGCACGTTTCTGAACCCAAGCTTGGGCATTGTGCAAAACGTTGACTTTGATAATCCCCCGGAGCCTTTGACGATCACTGACGGCGAACTGCCAGATGCGTCCTGGAATACCCCTTATTCAGAAACCCTTCTCGGCGAAGGCGGGGTGCCTCAATACACATGGGCCCTTGTGACTGGGGCACTTCCACCAGGGCTTTCACTTTCCGAGGAGGGTGTAATTTCCGGCTCCCCAACCGCGCAGGGTGTGTACAAGTTCACCGTCCAAGCCATGGACCAACTCGCCGTCACCGCCCAGCGGGAATTCCAAATCTCAGTAGGATCCAATGAAGTGTTAACCCTGAGCCCCGAGGCCACCGCCTACACGAACAAGGCTGTTCCAACGGCCAGCTATGGCGCTTCTGAGGTGAATCTCATCTCCGGTCATCCCGCTTACATGTACGAAACTTTCCAACGTTACAACCTGTCGGGTCTCAATCTGAACAACGGATTTGTCAGGGCCACATTGCAATTCTTTGTGGCCCCCGAAACGGCAGCCAACACCTACTCCCTTGTCCAAGGGCGCTTACTAAGAGACGTGGATGACAGCTGGGTGGAAGCCGCCAGAGAGGTGACCTTTGAAACCTCATTTGCAAACAACGGCGCAAACAAAATCCGCCTCACAGCTTACGGCCATGGATTTCAAACAGGCAATTTGGTTAACATTGAAGGCTTCAGCAACCCGGCGGCCAATGGCCTGTTTGCGATCACGAAGGTGGACGAAGACAGATTTGACATTCCGGTGACTTACAATGCTTCCTATGTGGTCGATCCCGCTTACGCTTCGGCCTCAGCCGTCAGCCTGAATTACAACAACCGTCCGACGACATATCATGCCACCATGCCTGTGGTGGCCGCCTCCAGTGCCCCAACAGCAAATACCATGTTGGAAATGGATGTCACCGACTTTGTGTCGGAAACTCTGGCCAATGACCCTGCAAAACGTTTGAGTTTGCGGTTGTTCACAACCGTTCAGCAAACGGTGGCTGTGGGGTCCCGACGGGCCTATGGTGTGGGCAGGCCCCGCCTCGTTATCCAAACGACCGATGCTCCTGCCATCACTGTTGTTTCACCGACCGTGAACCCCGCATCCCTCCACTTGGGGTCTGCTCTCAGTATCCAAACCGTCGTCACGCCGATTACCGGCCGGGAAGCCTCGTTGACTCTGGCGTGGAGTCAAGCCGCCGGCCCTGGCCTGGCCCATTTTGGCATGCCGACTCTTGCAAGCACTACGGTGACATTCCCGGTTGCCGGCGATTACACCTTGAGGCTAACGGCTGAAGATGGTGTCCTGACTTCATTCAAGGACCTGAAGATTCGGGTCTTGGACGTGCCCACCGACACCTCGCCTGCGATTGGCAACGAGGACGGATTGGTTGTCCGCACTCCCTTTGATGAAAGCGCCGGTACAACTGCCGCAGATGTTGCACCTGAGGCGAGTGGCTCAGGAAACCTGACCTCCATCGGCAACCCAATGACCCTGCCAACATGGCAGCCTGGACAAGGGCGCGTGGGCGGCACCCTCCGCTTTGATGGCACGGGGCAGCGCGTGGAGATCCAGGACTCCACCTCCCGCCCGCTCGATGGATTTCAACAACTCACACTCTCTGCGTGGGTCAAAATTACTGCGCAGGGATCACTAAGCACTGCGATCATCGCCAAGCGAACAACCGCCAGTGCGAGTTCGAACTCCTACACTTTGTCCATCACGAACTCCCGCCGATTGGGAGTCACTTTGAATGGGTCCAACTCAGTCAGTGCCAACAATAACAATACACAACTGGCCATTGGTGAGTGGTATCATGTGGTGATGGTGTTTGATGGCACCCTCGCCACTCACAACGTCAAATTGTACCTTAATGGTGCTCCGGAACTCTTTGGCCACCTGCCGGCTGTTACCACCATTGCCCGACGTGCCACGACACCTTTGCGAATTGGCGATTACTCCAGCGTCCCCGTTGCGAATGGTGCCTCCTTCAACGGGCAGATCGACGAAGTTCGTGTTTACAACCGTGCACTGGATCAGCAGGAAGTTGCCACTCTCTTTGCTGCGACCCCCTTGAACATGGGTCCGCAAATCACTCTTGGAGGATCCGTGGATGGCAATGTTGGAGAACCCATCGCCCTCGGGGCATCCGTCATCGATGACGGTCTGCCCGGGCCCCTTCAATTGCAATGGTCCCTGGCAAGCGGACCGGGAAGTGTGAGTTTTGGGGATGCCACGTCCGCCTCCACAACCGTGACCGCCACCACAGCCGGAGAGCACACCTTGCGGCTGCTGGCCAGCGATGGATCGATCACCACATGGAGAGACCTTCTCGCCGTGGTGACCGGAAGTGCCATCAATGCGGGCTACGCGGCTTGGCTGGATGCCAACAGTTTGCCGCCGGACGGCAGTGGCTTGGGAGCTCCCAATGCCAGTGCCATGGGCGATGGAATCGCCAACGCCATCAAATATGCGCTCGGCCTGGACGCGGACTCTTCCGGCTACGCCGGACGACTCAGCACCGAGGTGCTCAATGTGGGCGGAGAAGATTACCTCTCATTGACCTACGTGATCCCTGACCCGGCTCTTACCGGTGTGGGCTACAGCGTGAAAGTGGGAGGAGACCTCTCGGCATGGGCCGAAGACGTCACCGAAGTCAGCAATACGGTCGAAGGCGGTCTGCGAACAATCACCGTTCGAGACATCCAGCCCATCGGCCCAACCCACCCCAAACGCTTCATCCGCCTGGAGGTCAATCTGGAATAGGTCCGCCGTGCTCATAAGGAAAACGGAAGAAGAAAAACTCCCGCAGAGTTGCTGAGTCGCAGAGAGTAGCAACGAAATCACCAGTCACCTGGAAGAGGTTGGCTCAATTTATCGTAACCTCATCTCCTCTGCGTCTTTGCGCCTCTGCGCGAAATTTTTTCCAAAAATCCCCTTGTAAATACATTGTGCGCCGGTATCATTCATTTGATACGGGTGATTGCATCCGTGTTTGTCAAACTCATCCCCCTCATGAACAGATTAGATCTCCGTCCCAGTAACCAGCCCTCTGCCATCATCGCAATCAGATCCAAGATCTGCTTTTCGCTGTTCACCTGTTTTTTTCTGGGGTTCTGTTCCAGCATCCTGCTGGCCCAACCTTACGTCTATCCCGGCACGGGGGTCTGGAATCCGTCCAGCTCGAATGGTTCGGATTATGTGGGGACCGGGTATGCGATTCCCATGGATGCGACGGTTTCCGAGGCCCCTCCGCAGATCAATATTCGGATTTTTCATCATGCCGTGAATGATTTGGGAAAAACTTTCTATCTTTTTCGCAAAGCTCCGTATGCGGGCTCCACGGGCTGGTCTTTGGTGGGGTCTGTGGTCGCCAGTCAAAGTCCAACCTCCATTGCGGACACCAATGTGAACGTGGGTCAGCTTTATGAATATGGGCTGGGGATTGAGGTCGGTGGTAACCCTCCCACTCAGCCGAGTCAGAGCATTCGGGGCAATCTGCTGGCCGGCATCAAAGTGGATCGCACGCTTCCGCAAGGGCGGATGGCGGTGGTGGTGTCTGACGATATTCTTGAGCGTTTGCCCGCAGAGTATGCGCAATACAAATCGGATCTGGAGGGAGATGGGTGGGTGGTGCACGAAATTATTAGTCCGCGGGTTGCCAGCTACGCATCGAACAGCACGGCGCTTGGTGCGATGCTTACGGTGAACATTGGTGATGGCGGCACGGGCTACACGAGCAATCAGACAGTGCTGCTTTCGAACGGAACCCGGTCCGCAGCCGCCACGATTACGGTGGGATCATCGGCGTCCGGATCAAAAATCACGGCTGTGAATGTGACGCATTCTGCTGGAGGATTCGCGCCGGGGCAGTCCCTGACGATGACAGAAAATACCACCGGTTCCGGGGCCGTTTTGACAGTGGGGACCGTTAGCACAACAACCTCCCCACACATTCTCATTCGCAATGCGCTGATAGATCTTTACAATGAATTTCCAGGCGAGCTCAAAAATGTTGTACTTTTGGGCAGGGTTCCAGTTCCGCGTTCGGGCGCTTCAGGGAGTTACCCCGATGGGCATATTCCCACCAAGGCGGCCTGGGGGGCGGATGCCTATTATGCAGACATGGATGGGACCTGGCCGGATGCGAGTTCCAATGTGACCCTGGCCAAGGGCCAATCCACGATTTCGGATTTTGTGAATGCCGGGAAACTGAATCTCCCGGGCGATGACAAATTTGATCCGATGGCCATGAGTGGAATCACTGGCCCGAATAAGTTTCTCGAACTGGGATTTGGCCGTGTGGATCTTTCAAATGCCGTTCCCGGCGAATACGAGGGGCTTCGCATGTATTTCAACAAACTGCACCGCTACAAAACGGCCGCACCGGATTTTCAAGCGGGACGAAAAGGCGTCTTTCGCTTCCAAGGGCAGCCCGGAGGGTACACCCAGATGGTTCCCATCACCTTCTTTCGAAGCATTCCGGGCGTGCTGGGGATGGAAAATGTGACCCTGATTCGTAACTCGGACCGCGAGGGCGCTCCCGTCGGGGCCGATGACGCCGAGGACGATTCCCAAATTGACCTTGATTCCCAGTATTCGGACATGAATGGGCCCTTCCTGTTTTTCTTCAAAAGCTCAAAGACACCGAGCAATAGCGTGGGAGGCAAGGCCGTTTTTTGGACCGGTCTGCAAAGCCATTATGGATTCTGGTTTCTTGAGAATACCGGGAGCACCTACGCCATGCAGCGGCGTTTGGCGGAGGATAATTTTGCCCTGAGTTGGACGTGGACGGTTGGGACTGAATACCTCTACCACCGGATGGGCATGGGGCTGGATATTGGGGACATGATGAAGGTCAGTATGAGTGGACGGACCAGCGCCAGCAATGGCGGTCTGCAGCCTTCCTATGGCGGATTCGCGGACCCGGCCCTCTACATGAATCATATGGGCTGCCCCAGCTTGCGGTTGTTCATGTTTGAACCCCCCTCGGAGCTGAGTGTGGTGCCAAACGGGGGTAATCCGGAACTTTCCTGGTCGGCATCACCCGCTGAAGGACTGACAGGCTATCACGTGTATCGCTCCGCCACAGAGGGTGGACCTTACACCCGGGTCACCGCAGAACCCGTGGCAGGAACAACGTATACGGACACCTCGGTTTCCAGCGGGCTCTGGCATTACATGGTTCGAGCGGTTCGCTTGGAAACCTCTGGGGGCGGAACATTCTGGAATGCCAGCCTCGGCGTGACACAAAGCCTGGATCTCGACAATGAACCCTCGCCACCACAAATCACCACCACCTCACTGCCCGATGCGAAATGGGACTTGCCATATACATTCCAACTTTCCGCATCACAAGGCACTCCGCTCTATTCCTGGACAATCGCCGCAGGAAATCTTCCTCCAGGGTTGACCCTCTCCACCAAGGGGCTGATCACTGGAAATGCCGCAGCCGCCGGGGATTTTCCATTCACAGTTCGGGCCACGGATCACTTCGGGGAGCAAGTGGAAAAAGCTCTCACCCTGACCGCTCAATCGGAAAACCTTCAAACCTTCTATCCCGAGGCCAACCAATGGGCAAACTCCCTGAACACAACGAGGGGCAGCGGCAACGACACAGGCATGAAAATCTCCGGTCCGGCCTATCGCTGGCAATCGTTGCTCCGGTTCGGGCTTGCCGACCTCCAGCCCCATAATACCGTCCGTCGTGCGAAGCTGGTGCTTACCATTTCCGAAAAAACACCGCCGGCCAACTACATGCTCGTCAAAGCCGCACTCAGCCAACTGGGCGCTGATTGGGCGGAATCCACCCTGACCATGGCCACGTTCCCGCCCGATGAACCCGGGATCGAACCAGCCAGCATGTCCACGGAGGCCCGCCCCTACGAAACCGTGGAGTTTGATGTGACTGAGCACGTCCTGCGGGCCCTGGATAACAACCCCTCACAACAAATCACCTTCCGCTTTTTCTCCACCACCCAGGCAGGATTTGGAAATGAAGTGCATTTTGTCACACGAAATGCCTCTGGGAATGCCAGGCCGCGGCTGATCATCGAAACCAGCGATGCACCAGATGTTGAAGTTGTGACACCCTCCCTTTCGCCTGCGGTCATCCAGGTGGGAAGCGCTCTTCAAATCGATACGATTGTCACCCCTCTCCCCGGGAGTGGACCCGTTTCCCTCCAATGGACCAAGACCTCTGGTCCAGAATCCGTCGTTTTCGGATCGGCCAATGCGGCCTCAACCAGTGCGACATTCGCGAGCGCCGGCGATTACGTGCTGCGGTTGTCAGCCTCAGATGGAATTTTAACTGGCGTTCGTGATGTCCGGGTCCGGGTTATCCAAGTGCCCGCCCAAACAGCTCCGGCCGTTGGCCCCACGGAGGGACTGGTGCTCAGGCTCCCATTTGATGAGACATCGGGAACATCCGTTTCTGACGCTGGCCCGGCACCCGCCTTGGTCGGCACCTTGGCCAGCATTGGCTCCCCCGCGACACTCCCCACATGGGATCCCGGTGCTGGAAAAATCGGAGGGGCCCTCAATCTGGGTGGTGGCGGACAGCGGGCTGAGATCCCCGATTCAGCCGCCAAACCTCTGGATGGTATGAGTCAGATGACCCTTTCCGTCTGGCTCAAAATGACGTCTCACAGCAGCCTCGCAACACCAATCGTTGTCAAACGAACAAGCAGTTCCTCATCGACCACATCCTATGCGCTGACGCTCTCCAGCTCCCGGCGTCTGACTGCTGCGATTGGAACAAGATCCATCACCGGATCCGCCATCAATCAATTGGCCATCGGCGAGTGGTATCATGTCGTCATGGTTTTTGATGGCAGTGACCCCACCCAAAACCTCAGGCTCTATCTGAATGGCATGCCAGAGATCTTTGGCCTTGCCACCGCGACCACAACGATTGCCCGCAGGGACACAACCCCTCTGCGTATCGGCGATTACACGACGACCGCCATCTCAAACTCCGCCTCCTTCGACGGGCTCATCGATGAAGTGAGGATCTATAATCGCGCCCTGAGCCAAGACGAAATCACGGACCTCTACCGCGCCGCGCCTGCGAATGTCGGACCACAAATCATGCTGGGTTCGGATGTGACCGGTGAAACGGATACCCCCATCGCCCTCGGGGCATCCGTCATCGATGACGGTCTGCCCGGGCCCCTGCAACTGCAGTGGTCCCTGGCAAGCGGACCGGGAAGCGTGAGTTTTGGGGATGCCACATCAGCCTCCACAACCGTGACCGCCACCACGGCTGGAGAGCACACCTTGCGGTTGCTGGCCAGTGATGGATCGATCACCACATGGAAAGACCTTCTCGCTGTGGTGACCGGAAGTGCCATCAATGCGGGCTACGCAGCCTGGCTGGAAGCCAACAGTTTGCCGTTGGACGGCAGTGGCTTGGGAGCTCCCAATGCCAGTGCCGTAGGAGATGGAATCGCCAACGCCATCAAATATGCGCTCGGTCTGGACGCGGACTCTTCCGGCTACGCGGGACGACTCAGCACCGAGGTGCTCCATGTGGGCGGGGAAGATTACCTCTCCCTGACCTATGTGATCCCTGACCCGGCTCTGACCGGTGTGGGCTACCGCGTGAAAGTGGGAGGAGACCTCTTGGCATGGGCCGAAGACGTCACCGAGGTCAGCAATACAGTCGAAGGCGGTCTGAGAACAATCACCGTTCGAGACATCCAGCCCATCGGCCCAACCCACCCCAAACGCTTCATCCGCCTGGAGGTCAATCTGGAATAGGTCCGCCGTGCTCATAAGGAAAATAGAAGAAGAAAAACTCCCGCAGAGTCGCAGAGTCGCTGAGAGTTGGAGCAAAATCACCAGTCACCTGGAAGAGGTTGGCTCAATTTATCGCAACCTCATCTCCTCTGCGTCTTTGCGCCTCTGCGCGAAATTTGATTCCTTTATTTTGGTTCACGGAGTCACGCAAACCAGGCATCACACCTCAAGGATCAGGTATTCGTGCTGTGTAAGTTGCTCTCGTTCAGATTGTTAAGTTTTGATTGTGGGGGTCCTGCCCTGGTCTTCTTTTCAAATAGTCCTTGCCACATATCACACTTTTGACTACGTATGGAATTGGTGTCTGCATTACGTAGGCCAAAACCCCAAATATCAAACACCATGAAAAACCTCAATTCATCGCCCTCGAAACTCATCTCCACCTCCGTAGCCATTCTCTTCATAGGCTTTGTCTCGCCACTGTCGGCTCAAGTTGTATTCGAAAATGGTGGCGGGGATAATGTGTGGGGGAATCCACTCAACTGGAGTGACGGTGAGCTTCCGCTTGTCACCGACGTTGTCAACTTGGGAACATTTACCGTCGAGGTGAATGCTCCAGGTGCGACATATCTCACTCCGACAGCTTCCACGGGAGCAACCGTGAACATCAACAACGGGGGGGTATTAACTCCCGGAACCAACGCTTTCAACTCCCTGCGGAACATTGGTCCGATTAACATCAATTCCGGAGGAACTCTCGAAGGAGGCTCGCTTGTTGCTCGAACGGACATCACCGTAAATACGGGAGGCTTGCTCAACGGGGTTGGTGCCATCCGAGATGGTTCCGAGATTGTTCTTGATGGTGGGGTTTGGGCGCCATCACCGCCATCATCCTCAACATATAACATTCGGATCGACAGCGCCAATACTGCCTTCGACCTATCCACCGGAAAACTTCAGTTGGATCTCATCAGCGCTGGCAGCTTCGAAAAATTTGATTTCATCAGCGCCAGTACAACTTATTTTAATTTTAACACATCGGGAACGATTGAGATCATCGATGGGTATGGTGTGGAATTGGATGATACATTTTCTTTTGTTGTCATCAGCGGCGCAGGAACACCAGTCATTGATTACGGCTCTGGGTCCAATGTTGTGTTGGTTGGAGCGGCACCTGGCCTCAGCTTGGATGTCAGTCAGTGGGCCACCAACGGCACGGTGACCGTCGTCCCCGAGCCAACAACGTCTCTGCTCCTCGCCGCCGGAGGCCTGATCACGATGGTCTTCCGCCGCCGTCGGAGCGCGTGAGCAGGAAGTCGTTTGAACTCCGAATTTCTCGGGTGCCCGGGCAACAAGGCCCCCGATTTTTTATGAGCCAGTATTGCCCCTCTGATGTTTAGGGACCGCAGTCCCTCGTCGTGAAACTCTTCCATTCAACATCCCAAAGCGACAATTTGGGGCAATAAGAGTTGCCACAAATGATCTGCATCCGGTTGTTTCTGAAAAAGTTTCTTGCCAGATATCACACTTTTGACTAAACATGAAATTGGTGTCTGCATTACGTAGGCCAAAACCCCAAATAACAAACACCATGAAAAATCTATTCCCCGATGGTATCAATGCTGTGCTGTGTGCAGCTATCGCAACAAGCCTCCTGGCCATTTCAAGCGCCCAAGCCGACGACTTGATCAAGGCTGACAACTCCGATGCTTTAAACCTTTCCTCGAGTTACGTTCCAATACCTGGCGATCCTCCGACGCCGGTTGGTCCTCCGACAGCGCTTGACACGATTCTCTTCAACGGTGCCATCACAGCCAACCAAACCTCTGCGGTTGGTGCTGGTGGTATTGAGGTATTTGGTTTGGATTTTCAATCGACCCTTGCTGTTATCATGTCGATTAGTGCGAGTGGGGCATCGGGCATCACCCTCGGTGAGGGTGGCATCACCAAAGACTCAAGCGTGCTGAGCGCCATCTCCGCACCCATCACCCTCTCCGCAAACCAGACTTGGAATCTCAACGCAGGAACCCTGAGGTTCACAAGCGAAGTGACCACGGGTGGAAACACGGCGAATATCACTGGAGCCGGAACTTTGGAGTTTAGAGGCACAAACACCTATGGCACCGACATCACGATTGATACGGGAATCCTCAGCAACCAAGCCAGCACCGTCACGACGTTGGGCGGTGCCAACACCTTCACCATACTTAATTTTGCGCGTGGACGTATCATCGGCTCCACTCTTGGAAATTTTGGAGAAGCCAGTAACTTTGGAAGCGGTGGCGTGTCCACTGCGATCAGTTTGGGAAGCAACACCACAGACCCAGGAATCCTTGAATACACCGGTGTCACGGCCACGTCGAATCGCACGTTCAATCGGAATGGCAACAATGACACTGCCGCCACAGCGATTATTGAAGTCTCCACCGCAGGTCAGACTCTGACACTCAGCGGGGATATCACTTCGACATCTTCAGCGACCAACGGCAGCTGGCAGTTTGGCGGGGCGGGGAATTTGACGATTCAAGGAGTGATCTCCGACCAGGGCAACACAGGGGTGACCTCAATCACAAAAGCTGACGCCGGAACGCTGACACTTGAAGCAGACAACACCTACGAAGGCACAACAAACGTCAACGCTGGCACCCTTCTTGTGAACAATGCCTCCGGTTCAGGGCTGGGCTTGGGCAATGCGGTTGTTGCTGGAGGCACACTCGGCGGAACCGGTTCATTCACGGGGGCTGTGACCGTGAACAGCGGCGGCACTCTTGCCCCCGGAGCCTCGATTGAGACACTGGGATCCGGGACGGTGAATCTCAACACGGGATCAACCTTTGCGTATGAGGTAAATTCCGGAGTGCCTACTTCCGTGGGAGCCGATTTGCAGCTCGTCGCTGGAGATTTAAATCTGATCGGAACGGTTGCCCTCACCCTGGACGACCTGAACCTGACGCCTATCGCGTTCGGAGTTGGCACAACATTTTCTCTGATCAACTACACTGGGGATTGGAACGATGGGTTGTTCACGTATGACAGCAATGCGATTGCCAACGGTGGCACCTTCACGGCTGGCCTGAACATTTGGCAACTTGACTATGACGCCATTGCCGGCGGTGAAAACTTTGCCGGCGAATACGGACCGGGAAGCTTCGTGAACATCACTGCTGTCGTCCCCGAGCCAACAACAGCCCTGCTGCTCGCAGCCGGAGGACTGATCACGATGGTCTTCCGGCGTCGCCGGGCTTAGGAAGCGCAACAAATTCCAACGGGCGTCTTGGTAACAAGACGCCCGTTTTTTTATCCTAAATACAGGAATGAAATCGCGCGCAGAGACGCAGGGAAGAGGAGGTTATTATCAATTGAGCCAACATCTTCCAAGTGAGTGGTGATTTCGTTCCAACTCTCTGCGACTCAGCGACTCTGCGCTGACGAGGGAACGAACGCAGCTTGAGGCAGTGGAAGTCCCGCGAGGCCATCACCCCCTCCTGACCGGTCAGGGCCACATCGATATCCCCGGCTTTCAGTGCGTCGATTTGTTCTTTGGGAGACATGTTATTCAACGTGAGCTTCAGCTCCGGATGTGTTTTGCGCAGTTCTTTCACACCCATGGCTGAGGGGCGCATCTCCGAAAGTTGCAAGAGCGATGAAAAATGGCGGCGGAGCCGCGCATACGCCCCAGCGGAGTGGGGCGGCTACAACGAACGCAAGCGTGCTTGGAAGCTGGGATCTTGTAGCCACGGCACTCTGCTGCCGTGTTCCCGATCCCAGGCGCAAAGCGCCCTCACTGAACTTGCAACTTTCGGAGATGCGCAAATGGCTGAGGCACTGTGGTTTGGGGGCTTGAATTTCCAGCACATGAACAGGCAGTATCTCGCCCATGCGTCTTATTCTTATCTGACTGATGCTGACTTTCAACTCGGCCTGGACAGCAAGCTCATGGGCCAGGTCAACGTCGTGCGGTTGGGGTTGGCCGGGATGGCGGATGGGGGTTCGTTCACTCTTTCAAGTGGGGTGTTGAGTCAGCACCCGATTCCGGAAAGTGCTGCGATCAGCATGGTCAATGCAGGCTTGGAGGGTTTTGTGCGGGCCGCGGCTTTGGGAATGCCAAAATCAATCCGGGTGAATGTGGTGTCTCCGCCGTGGGTCTGTGAGACACTCGAGTCACTGGGACGCGATCCCTCGACCGGCCTGTCGGCGTCAATCGTGGCGCGTGCCTACGCGGCAAGTGTGGAGGGCACGATGACAGGTGAAGTTCTCGACGCACGCGACTATAAATAACAGCAGAACATCCGCATGGGTCGGTATTGGCCCAGCAACATTTGGTGAGGCACTCCCAAATATCAAACCAATGATATTTTTCGTTGAGTAGGCATCTATCTCATGAGACAATCAAAAGTTCTTCTATGTTAAACCCCGAAGCCCGTCCCTTTCCATCATCCATTCCGCAAGCCCCGGTTCCTACCGGTTACGCCTTGCGAGATGTGCAGTTGGAGCTCAGTCTTAAACCATTCTGGGATAATTCCGATGCGACGCGCGATGGGGTTTGCCGGGAGTTGTTCACGCAGTGGCTGCCGCTGCTGCGGTATGCGGATTCGGTATCTGTCATGCTCCTTGTGGGGGATGGAAGCGAAATTTTGGAATACACGGGTGATTTGGCACAAGAAATGGAGTGGGCGCGTTATATTGGAACCGCGAACCCTCTTCACTGGCCGCAGGTCCCGCGTGCGATTAATCCTGATCCCGACCATGAAGGTATTGGCAGGAATGTGGCTGCCTTGGACCCTGAGCGAAAAGATACCCACCAGCACGGTTATCTTTATCGTCCCAACCCCGCTCAGTTTTCGTACGCGTGGCTGGCAGGACTCGTCGCGGCACTCAAAAGCATCGGCAAAGAGGTAACCGGCAAACGGATTCTTGTGGGTGATATCTTCGATATCGGCCCGGAGTTTGCCAAATCAAAGTTTAAGTACGAATGGCACCGGGAAATTCTCGGAAAAGGCGCGCTCTTTGGCGGCCAATTTGTGTCATGTGAAGCGGTTCTGGAGGCGGACTCAAGGACTTATGCCGGTTATCCCCAAGGCATCCCGGCCGGCACACCTTTCGGGGCATTTTTGGGGCGGCAAGCCCGGCGATTTTTCGAGGATTGCGGCATGGATTTTTTGTGGCTCTCCAACGGGTTTGGATTTGGACTGGAGCCATGGTCGCTGGTTGGTCAAGTCTTTGATGGCTTGCAGTTTGATCAAACCAACGCTGCCGGGGTTTCTGCCCGGATTCTGAAATTTTGGGAGGATCTGCGCAGCGAACTGCCTACCAACTACCGAGTCCGCACACGCGGGACGAACTTCGGTGTCGGTACGGACCTCTCCTCGGACGCCTCTCCTCTGCGGGCCATCTATGCCGGGGATTTTGCTCTCGATGCACCCGTCAATTCGCCGTGGGCCTCGATTGATCAGGATATCGGCGTGGAACTGAGTGGTTGGATGGCACGTATCGCGCAACGGCCGGGGGAGGGGTATCGCTTTCGATTTTACATCCATGACCCTTGGTGGATGAATAGTCCCTGGTTGGATCGTTTCGAGCGCTCCCCCCACGAACTTGTATTGCCAGGTGCTGTTTCCCGCTTGAAGGCTGATGGCACCGCGGAACCTCCCTGTGATGTGGCTTTTCTCTCGGTTGACGACTCGTATGGGCGCCTTCCCCCGCAGGTTCCCAACGAAGTGATCCCGCAATTGCTTCGGGTGCGTGAGCTTGTTCCAGACGGAGCGGGGCCACTGGTATGGGTTTATCCGTTTGATGATTTTCATGACTGCGTTCTGGGTGCCAGCCCCTCACGTCCGGAGTTGCCAATTTTCGGCGACTGGTTTGCGCGGAGTTTGATCAATGAAGGTGTTCCGCTCAATCAGGTGGCCGATGCGGGGGAATTCGCTGAAGCGGTCAAAGCCGGGCTTTTACTTGGGGGGGTGGTTCCCGTCTCGCCAGTGCCGCGTCCCGGCTCTGTCCACGAAAAGGCGTTGCTGACCCATGTGGAATCCGGTGGCGATGCTCTCCTCTACGGTCCTTTGGAGCCAGACTCCGAACTCACTGCCGCCCTCGGAGTGGAACTTGCTGAACCCCTGGAAGGGGACTTCCAATTGCTGGGTGAGGATTCACGCGTGATCCGTCATACCGCAACATTCTCAGGTGGAGCCTGGAGAGAAATGAGAGACACAGCTGGCGCTGACAATCTTTGGTCCGCTTCCGCGCAAAGTGATGGCAAAGTGCGATTGGCAGGGTTGGTCCGAAAGACCGCATCCGGAGGGCGTTGGGCCTGGTTGCGTGGCTCACTCACCACCGCCGAATTTGATCCGGCGAATCCCAAACCAATTCTTGGCCCCTTGCTGAAACCTCTGCCGAGGGCAAGATTTTTTCCCAGCGAGCGTTTTGCGTTGCAGGCTCTCAGCGCCCTGGGGTGGTCAATTCAAATCAACCGAAAAAACGAAGACGCGAGAGCTCCATTCACCGTGCTTCACCGCCATCGGAATGCGTTGATCGCTGGTAACTTTTTTCCTTCTCCCCACGTCGATCTCTCTCTGCGCACCCCGCTTGGCGCACCGCTCTTCGTTCCAGGTCACAACACGATTGCCGAGGGTCACACCGTGATTCCTCAAGGACCAGCCGGTCAGCGGGAATGCCGTTGGTTTGTTGAAGGACAGGAGGCAGGCACCATCCGGGCCCGATTACTCCACCCAGGCCTGCCAGAAGTCCGGCGGCGTTACCTCATCAGCGGTCTGGAGGATGCCACAGTTCGCTTCCTCCCTGAACCCGAAACCGAAGACGCGCTCCGCGTCGTTCTCAACCCCATCTTTCCCTACTTCCTGGACCAGATTCACCCCACCCAAATCGAGGACTCCGCATGGGGACCTCTGGTCACAGTGCCCAACGTGACGGGGGAATTGCTCTTCGAATGGTGAAATAGCCCGGTCACACTCTTTCTTGATCCAAGCCTCGTATCTCCCCTCAGCGCTGCCAATTAAAACGTGGATTTCGTTGGCAGAAATAATCAGGATGATAGGCTTCTAACCCAAACAGCTTGAAAACTTAGTCCAAGAGATATTAAAATTAGTCACATTACCAACAAGAAATACAAAGGAAATATCAAATGGTTACAGCCGTCATGCTCTCCTGGAAGAGGGAGGATAATGTCAAACAAATTGTCTCAGAGTTGTCGAAATACCATTTGATTGATGAATTTATTGTTTGGAATAACAACCCGGATATTGATCTGGATCTCAAAGATGCAAAAGTTATTCAAACATCTGGAGATATGGGTCTCTATACGCGATTTATCATGCCGATCTTAGCTAAGAATCAGGTTATTTTAAATTTGGATGATGATCTAATATTCCCAGAGTCCACCGTCAATGCCCTCTATGAGTCTTATCAGAAAGAACCTGACCGGTTACACTCTCTCTTTGGCCGAAACCCTAGCCCGGATAATACCTATGCCGAGATCATTCAGGAGGGCGAAGCTGAAATTTCTTTGACCCGATGCTGCCTCTACAATAGGCAATATGCTCTGGAGTTTTTTAAATACAAAGATCTCTTCACATCGCTGCAGCATGAAACATTTGGCAATGGCGAAGATATTATCTTCTCCTACATGGTTTATCACTTAACTGGGAAAAAGTCTAAAATCCACCGGTTGGAGCATCTCAATCTGCCTGAGCCATTCGCCATCCAATACCGAGCCAACCACAAAGCTTTTCGGACCGAACTCATGATTATGTGCAAAAAGCATTTTGGCCTCTGATCTCCATATTTTCTTGCATCAACCAATCACTGCATTGATATTGATTTTTGAACTCAATGTGAAATTTCAGCTGACCTGATTTTTCAGAACCTCCAATATCATCTCCCCAATGCGTGTTTTTTCCCCGATTCGATTTCATGTCCTAAGCCGCCTGACAGCTTTTGCCCTTTTCGTTGGTGCAGCCATTCCGCTCCAAGCTGCCACCTATTATGTGGACTATGCCGGGGGGAGCAATCAAGCCGACGGACTCTCCCCTCAAACGGCATGGATGCACAGTCCCGGGGATAAAAAAGCCACCGATAAACCCAAGGCCGTGGCGTTGGTCGGTGGCGATACCATCCTTTTCAAGGGCGGGGTGACTTATTTTGGGGAGATTGATATGAAGGTTTCGGGCACCGCAGGGAATCCGATCAAGCTGGATGGGAATTCAGCCGGAACCTTTGGGGAAGGCCGGGCCATTCTGGATGGAGCACAGCAAATCACCGATTGGAAGCCTGTTGAGTCTGCGGATGCGGTCCTGGGCAACCCGCGTTGGAAGGAGATCATGTTTGCCGATCTGGATGTGGACCTGTCCAGCAATTTTAATTACGGAGACTATGTTCTCCACCGGGATAACAATGTGACCCGTCAGTCTCCCTGGCAGCGGGTCTTCCTGATTGATGGGGAAAAGAAGGTCCTCCCCATTGCCCAGCAACCCAAACCCAAGGACTCCTTCTACCCGGATCTTCCCGACGATTTCTATGTGTCCCCCCAGCCGTTGGTCGATGACTATCCCCATAAAATTTATTTCGAGGAAGGCACCACTGGAAACGCAACCACACCGCTTATTGCCATCACCTTTGGAGGAAAAAACTCGCCGGTGGTTCAGCCCTTGAATGGAGGCAAAATTTCTATCGAGATGGCCCGGCCCGCAACCATCTCCGAGATTGGGTTCACCCTTTTCCGTCCAGCCACCAGCGCGGCCCCGGACCACATTGTTTTCTTTGCCGACGGCAAGGAGGTTTTTAAGGCCACCGTCAACGTCAGCGACACTGAAATGCAGCGGTTCAAGTTGCCTGCGCCTGTTGAGGCCAAAAAACTGACGTATCAGTTGCTCACATCAGACCCCAAAGCCCCGGTCTGGACAAAACTTCAGCAGCTTGCTGCCTTTACTCCTGATGGAACAAATATCGTCCAACACAAAGTCTCCTCAGTGATCCAAGACGAAGAGCGCATCACCCAAGACGATCCGAAGTGGTATGACAGCATGTTTGTTGGCGTCCATGGCGGCAATAACCATGTGTACTTCTCGCGGGTGAAAAGCTACCAGCCAGGCACGAACCGGCTGCAAACCCCGCATTTTGGCGGCAAGATTTATCCAACAACGAAGTATGCCCTTTTTAACTCTCCCAAATTCCTCGAGTTGCCGGGAGAATGGTGCCTGCAGCCGCTTGAAAATGGAAAAACCCGTGTGTTCCTGCTTCCCGAACAATTGGAGAACGGACAGCCCGCCAATATCGGTTACCCGGTCTTGGAGAACGGCATTTTGTTTGATGAGGGGGCCTCTCATGTTGAAGTCCGGGGCTTCCTGATCCAGCGTTATTCCGCCGGGCTCGGCGGAGTGGCCACTCAGGGACGTGGAGACGCCCGCTCGACCCATCTGTTGATTGCCGATTGCGAAATTCGATTTATCAGCGGAAATGCCGGGATCAGCTTGAACTACGCCGAGGAGGTGGCTGTGGAAGACTGCACGATCCATCACTGCCCAGGATGGACGGTGGGAATCTACGTGAACCGGGTCAGCAACTTTCGTGTGAGCCGCAACCGCCTTGACACCAACTCCGGTTCCGGCATCCGCCACTACGAGGCCAAAAACGGGGAGCTCAAAGAGAATGTGATTCTCAACCATTTCGGCATGCATTCCTCCGCAATAAATTTATATGAAGGCTGCCGCGATATTCGACTCGAAGGTAACTATATCCAGAACACTGTCGCCATCAACCGCAGTGCAGAAAATTTTGTGTTCCGCAACAATGTCATCGATGGGCTCGGCAAAACCACTGTGGCCGTGGCCATGTGGACCAGCGGCAAGGTCGGCGGACGCACAATCAAGAATCTTGAGTTTGTGAACAACACCTTCGTCAACACCGATAAAAACGCAACGTGGTCCGCAGCGATCTTTGGCCAACAAAAAGGAACGCCGAGTTCGCCGGAGGGATTGGTCATTCGTAACAATATCCTTGATGGTCTTGGCCAAGATCTGCCCGGAATCATTGAAAACAACATCTTTACCCGCAAGGTCGAAGATCGCTTCATGGGCAAGGACTGCGTGGTGGATACGGATATGAACGCCCTGTTTATCAACCCGGCGGAAGGCGATTTCCAACGCAAGCCAGGAGGACCCAAAATGGATGTTGGTGCAAATATCCCTCCGCCTTTGGTTGTGCGAGCACCTGCCCCTTGATTCGGGCCTAGAAATGTGCCCCAACGGGTCACTATCCTTTAGCCTTGGGCAAGCGCCAGCGCCGCCCTGGGTTTCGGCAAAATTCCGTCCCTGCCCTGTCAGGGCAGCGTCCCGCGCTGAGCCTCCATTTTATTGCGGGCATTTTTGCGGGCTTCGGCTGACAATTGGCAACTATGGCCAATGAGTTTTTGAAGAATGAGGTTTTGTTCGGCGCTGATCCTTTTGCGGGCATTGTTTCTGTCGAAAAGGCAGGGGATGAGGAGGTGGATGTTTATCTCCGAGAGGACGGGGAGACGGTTGTAGAAAGACATGCCTTGGATCCGGTGCTCTGGATTTCCGGCGGAGGGCCGGGCAGCACAGCTCTCAAAGGCGACCTCGCCCTGAATCACCTGGTGCGAGTCAATGGGTGGAATCAATTTTTGGAGATCCAAAAAGCACTCAAGGCCTCCCGGCGTGATTATTTCACATGGAACGATCCTGCCACACAATACCTCGTGACCACCGGGCGCACACTTTTTAAAGGTCTGGAATTTGCAGATCTCAAACGACTCCAAATCGACATTGAGACAAACACAACCGAGGGATTTGATTTTCCGAATCCCTCCCGGGATGCCATTGCTGCCGTCGCTCTCAGTGATTCTTCTGGGTGGGAGGAATTTCTTCTTGTCGCCGCTGATGATCCCAACTCAGAGAAAGCGGTCCTTGAGGAGGTCGCCCGGCTTATCTTGGAGCGTGACCCGGACGTGATCGAGGGGCACAACCTTTTTAAATTTGATCTCCCTTACCTCGCCGCGCGGGCGAAAGTTCACAAACTGAAGCTGGGCTGGGGCCGGGGCGGCACGCCGCTGACCTCACGTGCATCCCGTGTGCAAATCGCCGAGCGCACGATTCAATATGACCGGTTTGCAGCCCGTGGCCGGCATATTGTGGACACGTTTATTCTTGCGCAGCATTATGACGTTGCCACGCGCGAACTCGATGGATTTGGGCTCAAAGCGGTGGCGGCGCACCTCGGGGTCACGGAGCCGGAGCGGGTCCTTCTCGACGGCGACTCCATCGCCAAAGCTTATCGGGATGGGGATGCCGATTTGCGCACCTATGCTCTGCAGGACGTCCGGGAAACGCGATCCGTTTCAGCGGCTTTGAGTCAGAGTTATTTTATCCAAGCGAGGATTTTCCCGCTGAATTATCAGGACGTGATCCTCCGTGGAAACGCCACAAAAATTGACTCCCTCTTCCTGCGCGAGTACCTGCGGCAGGGCCATTCCATTCCCCTTCCACCATCGATAGAAAATTTTGAGGGGGGACTGACTGATGTTTTTGAGACCGGTGTGTTGCCTGAGGTCTGGCATTGTGATGCGTCGTCCCTTTATCCCTCCATCCTGCTGGCGTATGGGATCAAGCCCTCACGAGATGCCCTTGGCATTTTTTCCGGGCTTTTGGCGGATCTGAGAACATTTCGTCTCCGTGCCAAGGCAGAAGTCCGGCAGGCGGTTGATGCCTCCACCAAATCCCGCCTCGATGCTCTCCAAAACACATTCAAAATTCTGATCAATTCCTTCTACGGTTACCTCGGGTTTGCCCAGGGACACTTCGCGGATTTTGATGCGGCCCGCGATGTGGCTGCGCGCGGTCGCCAGGTGCTCGGCGAGATGGTGGACTGGCTGCGTGAGGCGGGGGCCAAGGTCATCGAAATTGACACCGATGGCGTTTATTTTCAGCCTCCCGCTGGAACGACTCCCGAACAGCTTGACCAGGGAATGGCCAAGGTTTTGCCGGAAGGCATCGATGTGGAGTTTGGCCGAAAATTCCAGGCGATGTTCAGCTACAAGGCCAAAAATTATGCGTTGCTGGAAGAGGATGGCCGCATGATGATCAAAGGGGCCGCCCTGAAATCCCGAGGGATGGAACCCTTTCTTCGGGATTATCTCCGGGACATGCTCAGGGAACTGCTCGAGGGACGCCCTGAAGGTGCGGCCTCCTTGGAAGATAAATATCGGAGACGACTCGAAGCCCGACAAATCCCAATCTCCCAATTGGCACGCACGGAAACCCTTCAGGATTCCCCCGCCGCCTATCTCAAAAAAATCTCAGCGTCCTCCCGAAACCGTTCGGCCGCATTTGAAATCGCCATCAAAAGCCCCCGAAATTATTCGGCCGGCGACCAAATCCGCTACTACATCACAGGGGATCGAAAAAAGGTCACGGCCTACGAGGCCGCAAAACCTCTTCACGAACACAACCCCTCCCAACCGGATGAGAACCTCCCGTATTACTCCGCAAAACTCTCCGAACTTGCCGGGAAATTTGTGGCATTTTTTCCTCCAAAAGATGAGCTTTTCTGAGCTAACTTACGCACTGAAAGGGCTACATCCCAATCCCAAACAACCATTGCTACGAAGCTACATATTAATGAGAGCAAAAGGAATTGCCGTCATCGAGATAGTAAAATGTTAGCTCGTGCACTGATAGGATTTATAGTAGGCGCTATGATTGGCGGTGGGATGTTTATGTATTCGCCGAACTCGAATATCGAATCAGTCGGTTTTGCTGGAGCCGTTGGTGGGCTGGTACTGTCTTTGCTGTTGGCTTCCTCGTCGCGCATGTTCGGTTGGTTCGAGAAATTGATGAACTGTTAATTCGGTAGAAAAAAGCCGACGGCAAAAGGGTGTGATTAAAAGTGGGGGAGGTCATGGTTTTTCCCTCGTTTCTGACAATCTTCAATCCAACATACAACTCACATGCGACAAGTGGGCGGGCAAGGGACTGCCCAGCCCTACCAAAGAGGGGCGTTTCGCGCCACCTTCTCCTTCCGTAAAAGCTACGGAGGACATGTCGTTTTTTTAGGGGTAGGGAGCGGCAGTCCCTTGCCCGCCCACTTTTTTGCCTATAGAACCGGACCTTCCAACAGGCCGACAATCAATCTGACCCATTTTTAATCATACCCAGCGCAGAATTTGGCTCAAGCAGGAAACTTGGGTCAGCTGAAACGAGATGGATTGTGGATTCTGCAGCTTGTGAAATTAGGGCACCACGAAGGTCAAGTCATGATTTGACTTGAAGCGTGGGCCGTATAACTTTTTTCACTATGCAATCCACGCGACGAGGCTTTCTTCGATCGGTGGCTGGTGCCGTAGGTGCCGCCCCGTTTCTTGGTATGGAGTCTGTGAGGGCCTCCGAACTCTCAGTGACCCAGCGAAAATTCGGACGCCATGATGAAATGGTCAGCGTGGTCGGGCTTGGAGGACAAACGCTCGGCCAAGCAGACAGTATCGACGAGGCCAGGCGGATTGCCCGTCATGCCATCGACGTGGGCATCACGTTTTTTGACAATGCCTGGGATTACCATGGCGGCCGGGCCGAAGAATGGATGGGTTATGCCATTGCCGACGGGTGGAGGGACAAGGTTTTTCTTATGACCAAGGTCTGCACGCACGGGAAACCTCTCCCTGGTGGTGGCAAGGAGGGTGCCATGCGCATGCTGGAACAGTCGCTCAAACGCCTCGGCACCGACCACCTTGACCTCTGGATGATTCACCAGATCGAGAATGAAGGCGAAGTTGACAAGGCCTATGGGCCCGGCGGCGTCATCGAAGCCCTCGAACTCGCAAAACAGCAGGGCAAAATCCGCTACACGGGCTTCACCGGTCACACCGATCCC
>JBGTAR010000066.1:0-13020 GCA_041749815.1 Terrimicrobiaceae bacterium | reverse complement strand
TCAGTCGGAGTTTTGTGTAGTGGCCCAGCGCATGAAAGCTGTTTTTGATGGCACCCCGGCTAACCCGGGGAGACGGAGCCCGGTAGTGGATGGGAATTTCGACCCACCGACGGTTTCTGAGAAGATAACGCACTTCGGTTTGATAGAAATGCGCTGTGGAAATCAATGGAAAATCCACCAATTGGGAAAGGACATCCCGGGTGAAGGCCTCATAGCCGGATGTCATATCCGTGCCTTTTGAACCAAGCAGTACTTTTGCGGCGATCGTGCCGGCCTCGGACAGGAATTTTCGGGAGGGCGGTGAATCCACCATTGAGCCGCCGGGGAGAAACCTGCTGCCAAACACACAATCATTCCCCTTCGCCAACGCGGCAAGGAACTGTGGAACCGCCGACGGGTCATGAGACATCCCGGCATCCATTTCAACAATCCAGTCGAAACCACTCTCCAATGCCAACCGGAACCCCGCGAGATAAGCATCCACCACATTGCGGGTTGATGGCTCCCAGAGACAGGTGTAGCGGGGATCGGCCTTGGCGCACTCCTCCGCAAGCTCCCGCGTGTTGTCTTTGGAGACACGGTCAACGACCAAAATGACATGACCCGATCCCAAGGCATCCATCGTACGATTCAAAGCCGCGATGAATGGGGCAAAGTCAGCGCCTTCATTTGCCATGGGCGTCACAACGGTCCATCTGGGAAAATTTCTCATCGACCTGAAGGTTTTTGGAATTCCAAGGAAATCACACTGGGCAAGTCCGTGCTCCGTGCGCTCACCACAACAAGTCCGCGATCGGTTTTTGTGAAAGCGACACGCATGTTTTGTGAGTGCAATTCCCGCGTTCCGGAGGGCAGGGAATCCTCAGTCGTGTAAAGGGCGGCAATTGCAAGAAGCAAGTCAATTTCCGGAGGCGCGCTCGATCGCTCGCCGCTCCATGAGCGCTTGGCAGCCGGACCTTTGACCGTGGCGTGACCGTCGGGTGAAAGTCGAACGGAGAGCACGGGAGCGGGAGAGCCTTTGTAAAGATCCAGAGCCGCCGCCCCTCCAGCCGACCGGGCGATCACGGCATCAAAAGTCGTGACCACTGTGTCGATCTGCCAGCGCACGAGTGCCTGACGCGAAGCGGAGGGCACAAAGTCCGGGACTTCCACGAACTGGGCACATCCGGTAAGAAGGAGACACACAAGACCTCCAAGATAAATCAAATGCTTAGCGGACATATCAATCAGCGGTGACAAGAAGTGCGTTGGCAACATCGGGCGGGGGAAGCCCCCAGGATTTCCAGCGCCTGAGGTATTCGTCCTTCGTCAAAAGGGCGTAGTGGGGGTGGGCATCTGCACGCAGCCAACGCAGCATCCGCACCATGTTCTCTTCAGCCATGACTGTGCAGCCCGCGGACGCCCGGCTTGGTCCTCTGCGGTTATGGAAAAAAATGGCACTCCCGGCCCCGGAAACCGGCGGGTCCGCATTATGACGAATCTCAATCAGCCAGCGATGCGCGGGATCATTGTGCTTCATTTTTTGTTTCTCAAACCATGCGGGAGGATTCGCGGCATCAACCTCCACATGACGGTTGTAGTCCGGGTGGTTGGGGTCATCAATCCATGCACACTGTTTGGTAACCATATGAAACGGATACTCAGCGCCCTTAGGCAGCGCCTGGTCGAAGGTATAAACTTTCCCGATCTCAAAAACCCCCGCAGGGGCCCGTTTGTCCCGCTCGACCTTTTGAGGGCCGGGCTCTCCCGTTCCCTGCAGACCGCGCCCCCAGGCCAATCCCCCCTTTCCATAAAGCACGGAGATCACCGGGGATGCCACCACCCACTTGCCAGCAGAGCGTTCAAAAAATTGAAGTTTTCCGGTGTGGGAGTCCCAATCTAAACCGATGGACAAGACCATCTGATCTGGCACGGAGGAGGCTCTGCCGCAGCACAGACCAACCAATCCTGACAAAATGACGATCAGGCCCGCCTTCATCATGATTCACACTCCACCTGTTTATGAACTGGCATCGGCGCATCCAATCACTTGTCGAACAAAGACGCAAGCCGACCGGCAGAGGGTGCGGGGAACATGACGGCACAAGACTTTGACGCGGGACATTCCTGCCGATAGCTTTCTCTCAGTGAGCGGCCATCCAAACCTTTTTTCCCAGAGGCCGGAAGGCACAAACCATTTCGCTGATTGGGTGCATCGAAGCCGGTTATCCCATTAAAACATTTCCACCATGTCCTTCACCGAATTTCTCTACACCGTCATTTTAAAACCCGCGCCACTGCGGGCTGTTGCAAACGCTGTCCTCCGGGCGATCATTCCTGCAAGCGTGACCCTTGATGGCGCCAGGATCTGCCTCAACCCCAATGACCCGGTCGTCTCAGGAGCCCTCACCCTGGGCGTTTATGAGCGGGAGGAGATTCGCTTTTTTCTCGATCACTTCAAACCCGGGATGACTTTCGTGGACGTTGGCGCCAATCTTGGTCTCTACACCGCCCTCGCTCTCAAGGTCGGGGCGGGCCGTATCCTCGCCCTCGAACCGCTGCCCGAAAATTTTGAGCTGCTGAAAAAAACTGTCGCAGCCAACAGCCCAACGGCGCCGATCCACCTCGAACAAGCTGCAGCCGGTCGTGAACCGGGCGAGTTGTCGCTTTATGCCAACCCGGACAACAAAGGCGACAACCGACTCTACCCGGACCCCCTCCTCAAACAACAACTCACGGTCCGCGTTGAGAGCCTTGATGCGCTATGCGCCAAACACAACATTCCCCAAATTGATTTTTTGAAAATCGATGTGCAAGGCGCAGAGATGCTTGTCTTGGAAGGCGCAAAAACCCTCCTCGCTCACTCCCCCAACTGTATCATCATGACGGAATTCTGGCCGCAAGGCCTGACGAATTGTGGCACCGATCCTCTTGCCTACCTTGAAGCCTTCACGGAACTTGGTTTTGCGCTGAAAGAACTGCGCGATGGCACATTGCATCCCATCTCTGCCGGGGACCTCATCGCCACCACCCCCGGACGCCAGTACCGCAACCTCATGGCCTTTGGGCCGGTGCGGCGTTAAAGGGTGTCATGCACTTTTGGCGGGCATTTGTCATTTCCCAGACGCCTCAACGGTGATTCAATGCTGGCTGCCATGAGCGCAATGCCCAATCACGTTCACACATTTATCGATCATCCCGCCATCGAGCGGTCGGCCGAAACGCGGAACGAATATTTACCCTCTGGGACAAAGGCCCCGCTGTGAACGACTTGACAGCTAATGGCGCCCAGCCACTTCCTCCTTCGGATGTTCTTCCAGGCAAGAAAAAGCACGCGCGTGATTTGGCGGCGATTGGCACCCTGCTGCTTCTTGTCGCATTTGTCTGGTGCGCCGGTTGGGGTATCTGGTCTGTCAGAGATTGGAACCAGCCAACCGCCTATCTGGACATTCGACAATCGGATGTGATTGGCATGCTGGCTGTTTTTAAGGCCGCGAGGGACGGGCACCAAAACCCCTTATCCCAGAAAATCGTTCCAGAACTCGGGGCTCCTGATCAGGCCGACTGGACTTCCATACCCACCATTGAGGAAGTCCCATTCTTCCTCACGGGCGTGCTTGCACGATTCACAGGCCTTTTTGCAGCCCTGAATATTAAGCTTCTTGTCGGCCACCTGTTGGCGGCCCTGACCTTTTACCTTGTGGCGCGGTATTCCCAATGCACGATTCCCTGGGCATTTTTGGGAGGCCTTGCCTACGGGCTCGCCCCCTTCATCTTCTCTGAGTCTCCGCACCATTCTGTTGTTGCCTATGTCTGGCATATCCCGCTTTTCCTGGTTGTCTGGAAATGGGCCTCAACCCCGCCGGGAATCATCCCGCTCTCAGGAAAATTTTGGTTCGCCATCGCGGTGGCGTTTCTCACGGGCCTCCAAAACATCTACTACACCAACATCTTTTGTCAGCTCACCCTGCTGGGTGGGGCCCTTCTCTTTTTGAGGGAGCGCTCAAAACCGGCGCTCCTGTCCACCTTCGCAGTCATTGGGGGCTCAGCCGCGGCCTTTGTCCTCATGAACATCGACACGTGGATGTATCAATTTTCCAATGAGGGAGCCTCGTTCGCCATCGAGCGGCAATTTCGGTGGTTGGAAATTTATGCCCTCAAACTCAGCGACCTTTTTATTCCTCTCACAACCCACCAGTCCCTGGCTTTTCGTAATTTCAGCCTCGCCCATGCCCAGCAAATTGTGCTTTCCAACGAGGGGACCTATCTCGGGCTTGTCGGAATTGTCTCCCTCCTGGTTGTTTTTGGAGTTGCTGCCTACCGGGTCATCGTTCGAAGCCCAAAATCCATCCCCTCAGAAGCATGGCAGATTCTATGGATTTTTGTTGTTTTCACGACCGGCGGGCTGAATGCCATCTCAGGGATCTTTGGGTTGACCCTCTTCCGGGCCGGCTATCGGCTGAGTATCGTGGTTCTTGCCATTGCCCTCCTCTTCGCGATGCAGCAAGCCACCAAATATTTTGTGGGCCGCAAAAAACTGGGACACCTGATCGCTACCGCCCTGGTATTGATTGTGATCTGGGACCAAATGCCCCTCGTGCCAGGTCAGCAAGAAAGAGCCCTTCGCGCCTTGCAGGTGGAATCAGACCGAGAATTCGCCCTGGCCATGGAGGATGCCCTGCCGACTGGAGCGATGATCTTTCAACTCCCCGTGATGAGCTTCCCGGAAGCGCCTGTCGCCGGCATCACCCCTTACGAGCACCTCCGTCCCTATCTCTACACCAACAATTTACGGTATTCCTTTGGCCTCACCAAGGGCGGCGTCGAAACAGGCTGGCAATCCCAACTCGTTAATCTTCCGTTGGATAAAACGGTCGCGCTTCTCAAAAAGCAGGGGTTTGGGGGAATTTACATCAATCGCAAAGGATTTCCTGACCGGGGGGAGGCCATTCTTTCGGGATTGGCTGGAGCCGGACTCACCGAAAAAATAGAAAGCAAAGCCGGAGATCTTGTTTGTGTGCTTATTCCTATGTAAGTTTTCCAATCTGAAACATTCGTTCAAGGCGAGCCTCAGATGTATCCCCAACAATCACTTCAGGCACAAAATCCACATGACATTGAGTTCCTTGATCGACCTTGAAACAGCCAACATAAGAGTTCTCGATGCGGTCAAGTGCTCCCTTTTTATGAGAGTTGGTCCCCGCCTTAATAACAGGATACTGGATTATGTGAGACCCTGCATAAACACACCAGTCCCAAAGAAAGCTGGAAGACATGGAATTTCATAGTTGTGACTTTCCAGGTGTCAGAATCATCGATCTGCCACACCACACCGACACTCGGGGAGAATTTGTCAAACTCTACCATGACGAACTCTATCAATCCTCCGGAATTCACATTTCTTTCGTCGAGGATTTTTACTCCCGTTCAACAAAAGGGGTCTTGCGGGGCATGCACTTTCAGTATGCGCCATATGCCCATTGGAAACTTGTCACCTGTGTTGAGGGAAGCGTGTTGGATATTGGATTCGACATGCGAACAAACTCACCAACCTTCGGCAGGTGGTTTGAACATCAACTTTCTTCAACAACCCCCCAGGCAATCTTGTTGCCACCCGGCTTTGCTCATGGGTTTCTGACAACATCAGACAGTTCCACTGTGTTTTACAAGTGCAGCACGGTTCAGTGCCCCCAAGCCGAAGCTGGAATCATGTGGAATAGTTTTGGATTTCAGTGGCCTATCAGCAATCCCACACTATCCAATCGCGACAGCTCACTTCCGCCTTGGAAGACACTAGCCAGGGATCCCCGCCTGGCGGATTTTCGTGCATGAAAATATTGATAATTGGGGCCTCGGGTTTGCTGGGAAGCCATCTTAAGAGAGTTGCTGAAATAAGGGGTCATGACGTTGTTGGCACGTTTCGAGGCAACAAAGCTCCTGGGTTGACTCATCTCGACGCCGGGGATTCCTCCGCAATTCTTGGTATCTTGGAGAATTTTACACCGGATGTTGTCTTATACTCTGCCGGCTATTCCTGGGTGGATGGCTGCGAAGCGAATCCGCTGACGGCCTACAAAGAAAACAAAGAAATCCCAGAGCACATTGCGCTTCTTTCAAAGCCAATTTGCAAACGTTTTGTTTATGTGTCAACCAGCTACGTGTTTGATGGGAAGCAGTCGAGTTATGATGAGCAAGACGAACCTTCTCCCATTTCAGTTTACGGGCGCAGCAAATATTTGGCAGAGCAATCAATTAGAGATGTCTGTATGCAACAGGCTCTGATTCTACGAACGATGGGCGTCTATGGAGAAGAACCCCAACGAAAAAATTTTCTCTATCAGGTCGTTGACAGATTGCGGGCCGGGCAACCGATGATGGTTCCTTCTGATCAATATGGAAATATTACCTATGCCGGAGACTTTGCCGGGGCCTGTTTAAGACTTCTTGAGCTGGGTGAATCCGGGATTTGGAATATTGCGGGCCCAGACCCATCCATTCGCAGAAGCGATTTTGCCCACGCTCTGTGCAAGGCTTATCATCTTGATGAGTCTCTCATCAGGAGTTTACCCACATCCCAAATCGCTCAAAAGGCTGCCCGTCCGGTTCATGGTGGATTGAATATCGGGAAAGTTGTGAGCCGGTTGGAATGGACACCCCGTCCCTGGGTCCACATTCCGCTATAACTCCTGCGATTTATCGATGCTCATTCCAATACGCTCCAGCATTTTTCCCAATTGTCCTGCATGAACTCCGTTCCTGACATTTCTGTGTGTATTCCCGTCTTGGATGGGGCCCTCTATCTTGCCGCCGCCATAGAATCTGTTCTTTCGCAGAAGGGTGTTTCTCTTGAGGTTGTCATTTGCGACAACAATTCATCAGATGACAGTGTTCCGATTGCATCTTCCTTCGATGATCCCCGCATTCGCATCTTTAAACACACGAGACGGTTAAACATGTGCGAGAACTGGAATCGCGCCATCTCTTATTCTTCGGCTTCCTGGATCAAAATATTACCATGTGATGATCGACTCACCGAAGGTTCCCTGTTTCGTGAACAATCTGCACTCCTGAACCACTCCGACGCCGTACTGGCAATCGGCGGAAAGATCATTTGCTCGCGCAAGGGAAGGCCAATCGCAAGAATTCAGAGAATGCAACCGGGCATCTACTATCGTGAGGCGCTCAGGAGTGCTCTGCTAAGTTCTCCTGTTAATTTACTTGGAGAGCCGGGGTCGGCTCTTTTTAGCAAAAAGTCCTGGGAAGGCTTGGGGGGCTTCAACGAATCATTGCACTTCTTTTGCGATGTGGAGTTTTATGCCAGGTTGCTCGACCATGGTCCAATCGTTGTCCTTGATGCTCCATCCGCACTTTTCAGGATTCATGGTGGCTCCATGAGCTCTCAACTGACTCATTCGATTTATAATGAGTATTTAAGATACCGGGAACTCTACTCCCAGCCACGCAGGAAGGGGGCTTTTTCTCAGATTGGGCTTTTCGCCTCAATTATGGCCCGTCAAATCGCGACCAGGGTTTTGGATAAGTTTTAGTCTGAAATCACTCCGGCAGATTTTGTTTCTTCAACAATCAGAAACAATGGGCGCGCCTTGCTTTCCAGAAAGAGGCGCCCCAGGTATTCACCAATAATTCCAAGTACAAACAGCTGAAGGGATCCCACAAAGAGGATCACCACCATCAGGCTGGACCAACCTGCCACGGGCTGGCCGTGGATGATTGTTGCCAGAGCCACGTAGCCGGCGAACAGCAGGGACAATACCCCAGTGAGGATTCCCAGGAGTGTGGCGATGCGCAGGGGTTTGATGGAAAAACTGGTGATGCCATCAATGGCAAAATGAAACAGCTTGGTCAGGGTGTATCCGGAGCTTCCGGCAAAACGAGCATCACGCTCGTAGTTGATGGCAACTTGCCTGTATCCAGACCAACTGATCATTCCGCGCAAAAAGCGGTGCTGCTCGGGCATGGCGTTTACGGCATCCACGACCCGGCGGCTGATCAGGCGGAAGTCCCCGGTGTCTTCAGGAATTTCACAGCCCGCGAGGAAGGTCAAAAGTCGGTAGTAGGACTTGTAGGCGATCTTTTTCCAAAGGGCTACCCCTTTGCGGCGGATCCTCCTCCCGTAGACATTCTCTGCTCCCCCATTCATCAGCTTCATCATCTCCGGTAACAGCTCCGGGGGGTCCTGGAGATCGGAGTCGATGATCAGGACTCTGCCACCGCGCGCCTTCATTAATCCTGCGGTCACGGCCAGTTGGTGGCCAAAATTTCTGGAGAGGCGGATGCCCACGACATGAGGGTCCTGGTTGGCAAGGCCTTGGATTTTTTCCCACGTGGCATCTGGAGAGCCATCGTCAATCAATAGCAGTTCATAAGAAACTCCAAGTTCCTTGCAAACCCCGGTGACCCTGTGGTGAAGCGCCGAAAGGTTTTCTTCATCCCGAAAGCACGGGGAAAGGACCGTCAGGTGGATTCGTGGTTCATGGGCTTCCATTGCGTGCATTCTCTCTGTAGCGAAAAGCCAGGGTGCCGTCGAGGCATGCTTGGCTTTTCTTTGTTTTTGAGGGATTCCTGTGGAGGTGGCCGCGAGCCATCGTGCCTGTCTGGCAAAGTTGCACTGAGGTTTAAAAAATGATACGCAAACGGCGTTTGTTCGAATAGAAGAGTTGGCAGAATGTTTCGAGCGCCTCTATTCATCTTGTTGGCTGGTCTGTTGCTGGCTGTCGCCGGTTGGGTGTCTTGGGACTCCACAACGACGTCGTCCCTTGAGGCAACGGCCCACCTGGCAAAGGCCCAGGATTTGTCGAAGGCCCTTCAATCTGCGGGTGGGGTGGCTTGGTGGTCGCCAAATTTTATGGGAGGCAGTCCCTTGGCCACGAACTCGGGGACCATCATGACATCGCTCTGGGTGATGTTTTGGTCGGTGCTATTTGGCGAGGGCGCGGGGATCCGATTGGCGATCCTGTCATTGATACCTCTTTGTGGCCTTTCAATGTTTGTTTTTGCAAATCGAATCAGCGGGCGCGCGGGAATTTCCACAATTGTTTCGGTCGTCTATTTACTGAATGCTTCTCTTTGGACGAAGGCCTCAATTGGGGATTTTCCATCCATCTGTGCCATGGTGGTCCTACCCTTGGTGGGATGGTCAATTTTGAGGCTTGCTCAGAACCCTTCACCGTTGAGTGGTTTTTTTTGTGGAGCGCTGTGCTCCCTGCTGGCTGTGACTCATTCGAAGGCGGCCCTCCTTGCTGCGCCCGGGTTGATGGTGTTTGCACTGTGGGCTTTGTGGAAATATCGGGGAGTGGCAGCATGGATTGATCCAAGGGTTTACGTGCCATCCCTCCTCGGGATTCTTCTGCTGGGCATTGTCCCAAATTTGCCATCCCTGCGAGAGGCCGGTTCTTCGGTGCTTTTTGAATTTGGTCCGCTTTCGGCGTGGCAGCAGACATTTTCATCAAAAAGCGGACTTCATTTCTTTGATCGCCTTGGGGAGGCCTCGGTCAATTTTCGGGGTGATTTTGCGGTCTCCAACATTGCCGGAGCCACCTACCTTGGGCTGATTCCCCTGCTTGCACTCGCAACCGTCCTGATTCTCCGGCGGAGGATTTTTTCCACGGCGGGCGCTGAACTGGTTTCTGCGTTCCGCGTTTCGGCATCTCTGGCACTGTTTTGTTTCTGGTTGTCGCATGGGCCGTTCAGTGTTTTCAGCGGAACGCTGCGGGCACTCGAAACCTCGACGCTCGCCCCGGATATCTTCCCGGCGATTCTTTGGATTTTGCTGGCTGTGCAGGGATGGGTGGTTGTGGCACTGCTCCCGGAAACGATGCCGCTTCGTAAATTGGTTGCCATCCTCCTGTTAACGATTTATTTGCTCGTGCCCGGGTTTGGCACGATTTCTTGGCTGCCGTTGTATTCCAGCCTCAGAGCCCCATTTGATTTTTTCCAGGTGGTGGGCATCCTCTGGGCTGCCTTGGCATCCGGGATTGCCGTGGGGATGGTCCTGAGCCGACTGAACCCTCCAAAAATTCGATTGGCTGCTCTTCTCGTCATCGCCGCTGTCTGGGGCTGGGATTTTTCCGGCCACTTGGGACTGGCCGCAAAGCGGGCGTTGGATCCAGAGGTGATGTCGGACTTTTACGAAGCAGCGGAAGCTCTCCGCACGACCCCCCAACCCAGCGCTGTCACGGCAATTTCCGGGCGATACTTTTATCTTCAAATCCCACAACTTACCGGCAGGCGACTCTCTCAGGAAGCCTTTCAGAGTTATCTCCAACAACGGGGTTTTGCCGCCTTGCTCACTGCAGGAACCGCCTCCATTGGCGACTATCTGGAGGCCCAGAGGCTGGCCGGCGTTGGGTTCATCCTCCTTGATCTGAAGGACCCTGATCTGCCAAAAGACTTCGCCCCGGAACTGCAAAAGCGTCTGCCGAGCATTTTTAAAAATGACCATTTCGAGATTCTTGAGCTCGAGGAAATCCTTTCCCCCGGCTTCAAAGCCAAAAATGCCGTCCTCCTTGCCTCTTCTGATTTTCAAGACATTGCGGCTTCCCTGGATGCTTCTTACAAAAGTTTTGCTGCCATTGGCCCGGTGGTTCCCGGTGTTTCAGCGGGCACAATTTCGGATGGAAGACTCAACCTGACAAAAGACTTTGAGTCAAAGTCCGGTGCTGCCTTTGAGGCACTCGCGGCGGAATCCGTGCGCAGAATGACGGCAGGATCTTTTCAGGTCACATCCCCGGGCGGTGGAGGCTGGCTGATCATTCCTGAAGCATGGCACAGGGATTGGCAGGTTTCGGTGCAGGGAGTGCCGCAGGTGCTTTTTACAGGCTTTGGCGGGTTGCTTGCCGTCGAGGCAGGAAAAGACCCGCAGACGATCACCTTTGAATTCACTCCGCCGTGGTGGTATCCCCTCTGCGCCTGGGTTGGTATTATCTCATGGATCGCTGCAACTGGGTTTGCCGCAATTCTTCTCATTCCTCGCATCAGGAACTCTCCCTTGCTTTCTCCGGCCCCGCAGATACCAACACCGGACTTTGATCGACGCCCCATCCAGAAACCTTTGGCTATTTCCCCCACTTACAATGAAGCCGCGTCCCTCCCAGCGCTCATCCAACAACTCCTTGCCTCAGAGGCCGGACTCCATGTTCTCATTGTGGATGATGCCTCTCCTGATGGGACGGCCGATATCGTCAAAAATCACCCTGAATTTGGGCACCGCATTCATCTGCTGGCACGCGCCGGAAAACTCGGGCTGGGCAGCGCCTACCGCGAAGGTTTTCGTTGGGCCGAGGAACATGGCTATGACGCCTGCATTGAGATCGATGCCGACCTCTCCCACGATCCCAAAGATGTTCCGCGATTGATTGATGAGCTGGGCCATGGCTGCGATGCCGCCATCGGCTCACGGTACCTCAATGGTCTGCGCGTTGTGAACTGGCCGGAAGACCGATTGCTGATCAGCGCTTTCGCAACGCAGTTTGTTCGTTTCATTCTGGGCATGCCGCTCACGGATGCCACGAGCGGTTTTAAAGCCCTCCGCGTGGAGGCTCTCAAAAATCTGAATTGGGAAAACATTCGTGCAGACGGCTACGGCTTCCAAGTTGAACTTCATCATGCCCTCTGGAAATCCGGGGCCAAAATCACAGAAGTCCCCATCACCTTCACCGAACGCCGCGATGGTCACACAAAAATGACGCTTGGGATTGCGCTCGAAGCCGCTGGCCGCGTCCTTGAACTTGCAGCCACAAGATAACGATCAACCTTTGGTATCACTTCAGACCCTGCCAACCAAGGGACGGGCGCATCTCCGAAATTTGCACAAAGAGGTGAGGAATGAGGAAGGCGACAGGATGTCGCCGCTCCCAGTTTGCGACTTTCTGAGATGCCCAAGGGACGTAGCTGTCCGCTTTTCAAATAGCATCCTTGAAAAAATTCCTCTACTCTGGAGGGATGACGGAAAGTGAAAAAGTCCGGGAGTATATCCAAAACTGGAAGACCGTTGGGGATGAGCTTGATCGAGTCAAATCCGAGGAATTGCGCTCCTTGAGCGGGGCAGAATCAGCAGCAAGAATTCAAGATGTCCTCTTGATGGCCGATAGCTGGGGCGAAATCCATGGACAGCCTGATCGGGAATGTGGGATGGTTGAACAACAAAGGATTTTTCAGCGATGGCCGAAACGCCCTATTTAGGCAAGGTTCTATCAGCCGCTTTAGAAGTACAATCCTTCTGTGAGGAGAAAGGCTGGAAGTATTGTTTCATTGGCGGTCTGGCCCTCCAACCATGGGGAAATCCAAGGGCGACCCAGGATGCCGATCTGACTTTGCTGACCGGTTTCTCCGGTGAAGAGGACTTCGTTGATGAGCTTATCAAAGCTTTCGAGCCGAGGAGAGTGGACGGTCGGGAATTTGCCCTACGTAATCGTGTGCTGCTGCTTTGGAGCAAGGGAGGTGTTGGAATCGACATCGGTTTGGGGGCTTTGCCTTTCGAGGAGAGATCAATTCTGAGATCGAAAATTTGCTTTTTTGCCCCTGGACACTCCCTGCGTGTCTGCTCCGCAGAGGATCTCATTGTTCACAAGGCTTTTGCTTCCAGAGATCAGGATTGGGCCGATGTGGACATGGTGCTCCTACGTCAGGGCACCACTCTCAACACCACTCAGATTTTTGAGGAATTGACGCCGCTTGTTGCTCTCAAAGACGACAACGAAATCCTTCCGCGACTTAAGAAAATGATGCAGAAACGTGGAATTCCTTTCTGACCTCACCCGTCAGCATCAAAGAGGAATCTGCAAAAAAAATTTGGGAGAGGCACGTGGCCTCCCCCAAATTTGGTTTTTATTTCCGAAGGACCGGAAACAGGGTTACTTTTTCTTTTTGACCGCTTTTTTAGCGACCACTTTTTTAGCGACCGGCTTTTTGACCGCTGCTTTTTTAGCAGGAGCTGCTTTTTTGGCGGCTGGCTTTTTTGCAACGGCTTTTTTAGCGACTGGCTTTTTAGCGGCTGCTTTTTTGGCAGGAGCTGCTTTTTTG
>JBGTAR010000065.1:0-8320 GCA_041749815.1 Terrimicrobiaceae bacterium | reverse complement strand
CCGCTTCCCCAGCGAACGTGGATCTACTGTTTGCACATTGCGTTTGTTTTGGCGGCCTTTCTTCAGCCCGCGCTCGACGCGGCAAAAATTGACGTGGCCGGCTGGTGGGTGCAAATGCCCTACCACACCTACACAAATCTGATATACGCCTTGTTGTCAGGGCTCGGCACCGGGTTGCTGATTGCTTTTCTTGCACGGCGACGCACGATCTACTTTGTCCTTGCTCCCCTCCTTTTGGTGCTGCCGGTTTTCACCTTTCTTGGGAGCGAGCCCATTTCCTCGCAGAGGGACCATTGGTTTGGTTGGATGTTTGGGCACGATATGTTGAAGGACCTGCCCAAGGGCAGCATCGTTTTTGGGGGAACGGACCCCGGCCGATTTGTTCCCACCTACATGATTTTTGGTGAGAGTGGGCAGTCTCCGGACAAAAAACGCGATCCGAATTTTGACCGAAGGGACTTGTATATCATCACCCAAAACGCCCTTGGTGAAGAGTTCTATATGAACTACATCCGCGATCATTATGGAGAAGGTCGTCCGGAACCAAAAAATGCATTCGAGCGCTGGCTTGGCAGGAAAGGCACCTACCCGGAAAAACCACTTGTGCTTCCCACACGCGAGCAAGTGAAAGAAATCATGTCAGCGTCCCTCCATCCGCCTGCTGATTCTGAAGCACCCGTTGAGACAGACCCCAGCTTGATTATTTTTGGTGCGGTGCTCAAATGGATTTGGGAAAACAACAAGGACGAGCACGCAATGTTTATTGAGGAAAGTTTTCCTCTGCGCTGGACCTACGATTATGCCCTGCCCCATGGATTTGTTTACCAACTCACCAAAGAGAAAGTTGAGGAAATTCCCAAGGAGGTTGTGGAGAAAGACTTTCAGTTCTGGAGCGAGTACAAGGACCGACTTCTCAGCGACCCCAATTACGGAGAAGACCTTGATGCCCAGCGATCCTTCTCAAAGCTGCGGGCCTCGATTGCCAATATTTACCGTCATCGCAAGATGGAGGCTGAGGCCGAACGGGCTTACCTTGAGGCGTTGGAGCTCTGGCCGTCAAACCCCGAGGTGCTTTTTGCCCTGAGTCAGATTTATTGGGAACGCAGTGATTTTGATGCTCCCCTTAAGTTGTTGGAGACTGCCTTCGGCCTTGATCCCAACAGCGCCGCCATCGTTCAACTCGCGGTGCTGTCCGAGCGTCGGAAAGTATCCAACACGGAAATTCAGACTCTGAAGGCCAGGTTGGAGGTGAAGCCTGATGATGAGGAAGCATTCACCCAATTGATGGGCATCTTAGCATCCTGGGGAGAGACCAACAAGGCCGTGGATTATATTGACCAGGGGCTCCAAACGTTCAGTAACAGTCCGCCGGTGTTGAAAACTTTGGCCAGCTTCGCGGAGGGAGCAGGCATGAAAGCTGCCTTCACCCGAGCCGCTGACCTTCTCGCCAAAGCAGAACCCGAGAACCCCATGAGTCACTACATCCTGGCAAGGGCCTTTATGATGGAAGGCAGAACGAATGAATCTTTCACCGCTGCTGAAAAATCCGTCCAACTCGGCGGGCGAAATGTCCGCGAACTTTTTGTTGTGGATGGGGCCTTCACCAACGCGGTGACCAACGAGCCCTTTAAGTCTCTGGTGAAACCACCAATTCCCGTTCCTCAAGGAGTGAATCTGCCTGCCAATTAGCCCGCCTCTTGGCAATTCTTAGCGGCTTTCCGGGGGTGCCGGCTTTAATTCCATGACCTGAAACTGGCTTGCGGCCCCCCCTTCGGCGCTGAGTTGGTTGTGCGTGGTGGCTATTTCCATCAGAAAAGCTCCGAGTTCCATGGCTGGGTGGTGGGCTAGGACAGCTTGTGACGCAAACCTGCCGACATCTGAAAAATTGACATCACAAGTGATGTCACGGCGACCAAATCCATCGAGAATCTCGGCGCCTTCCAAGCGCTGATGATGAGCATAGGCGCGCAATGTTCCGCGAGGTCGCCTTTGGAAGATTTCCGGAGCGTTGGCTCCGTAGTCGATGATCAGCATTTTCCCGCTCTTCCATGAGAAGCTCCAATGCTGGAGCCACTGACCAAAAGATTCTTGGACTTCGATGCGCTGCCCGGGTTTCCACTCGTGTTCGAAAGCCGAAGAATCCGGCAGTTGCTCAGCGGATTTCCACAACTCCATGGGTTGTCCTTGATGAAGACCGACAAACAATTCGTCCCAGCCCTCCTGGGTCCGCTGGAAGGCCCGGCAGGGGAAGGCATCAACCAACTCGTTGCAGATGAGAAAGGCGTCTCCATTCACTGCTTCCAAAGCGGATTTGAGATCTTTGTGCCATTTCACACGTCTCCAGCGAAGGCGTTTTTTTTGTTTTTCGCGAAGCACAGGAGAAATTTCAACAATGTGGAAGTTGGGTGCTTTCCAACGTCCCAAGCGCTTCAGCACCGAATGAGCCAGGGCCCCCGTGCCGGCACCAATCTCAATCACATTCCATGGGCGTCCCGCAGGTTTCTGTAATTCCAACCATCGCGCAATTCCTGCCGCCAGGGAGTCTTCCAAAACCGGCCACGTTGTGAAATCCCCGCGTGCTCCAATATCACGAACGGTGGCCGTGTAGTAGCCAAGTTCGGGATGATAAAGCGCCTCCTGCATCCATCGGTCAAATCGGATGGCTCCCTCGCATTCTCGAAACAGCGCCCCAAGAAACTTTCGCCGCCCCTCCGCGTCGTTCACCGCAACATTTGATTCAGAATAATCGTGAATCCCACCGTAAACTCCATCGCATTTCCCAGCAGCTCCCTGCCAAATCCCAACCATGTCACTTGCGGGGAGGCGACGATAAGCATCAAGGACAACACCATCAGATTCAGCAGGGCAATCAGCACAATGGAAAAAAATGTGCCACCATAATGAAGGTCGGGCTGGCCTTTGGGGATCATCCAACACGTGAAGGTCAGATGAAAGGCCCACGTCACACCGATCAAACCAAACAACCACTGCCGGTAGGGCACCATGTCCATAAACATCGCAAGCCCCCCATAAATGCAGATCACAAGCACGCTGTAGATCGGAAAAAAGTAGGGTGCCAGGGCAATCCATGTGTTGGTGCGATCGGCCAGAATATGACCCCCACTTCTTGTGACTTGAAAGCGGTGTACCTTCCCACCAAGCATCAGCACCCAGACGGCATGGGTGAGTTCATGACCGAACACATACAGCCACAGGGGCCGGGGCAACCCGGCGAACGCCACCATCCAGAGAATCACACCGAGCGAAAAGAACCAAAACTCCTCACTCATCCAAAACCCGTGTTGCACCGTGGCCTTTGCGAAGATCGTGAAAAATGTCTGCGCAAGGATCCCGCAGGGAATCAGCAAAAACAAGCCAACCAACATTTTAACCCATCGCTTGGGAACGGTCGCGGGCAAGACCCCACCAGCAACCACATCCAGTCGCTTTTGAGTTTTTCGTTTGCGGCGAGGGCCGGGCATTGGAGATTTTTTAACCAAAACCCACACAAAGTCGACTCTTTCGCACTGATCCCGGATCAAACGGGTGTGTTCAAAAAATTGGTGAAGGATTTAGAAGCCGGCAGGATGCCAGTGTTCCCAGAGTGCAACAATCGGCGATACGGCCCGGGGGAGGAAATCCTCCCAGATGTCCTTGCCATGAACTCAAAAATTGCTTGCGACGATTTTTCCGTCCGCGAAGGTTGGCGGTCATGAGCAAAAACATCCCCATCTACGCCGCGATCACGATGGGGGCCTTGGTCATTGCTCTCGACTTTGCCTCCGTTGACCTTGCTCTTCCTGCGTTGGAACAACAATTCAATTTGGACCTCGTCAGTGTGCAGTGGGTCATCAACGGTTACGTGCTGGCGTTTGCGGTGCTGATGGTGGCCGGCGGAAAAATCGCGGACGCCTATGGGCGGAAAACAATCTTCCTCATTGGAATGGGTATTTTTGCCCTCGCGTCTCTTGTTGGCGGGATGGCATGGAGTGGAGGCTCAGTGATTGGCTTTCGGGTGCTCCAAGGTTTGGGAGCAGCCATGTTATGGCCCGCCATGATTGGAATGGCGTGTGCCGCTGTGGGGGATGCCAGGCGCGGGTTTGCCCTCGGTCTGATTTTTGGAACCTGCTCGCTCGGCAATGCCGCAGGACCGGTTGTGGGTGGAGCTCTGACGGAATGGTTTTCCTGGCGGTGGGTGCTCTGGGTCAATGTGCCACTGGCACTTTTTGCCATGCTCATCACCATCTGGAGTGTTCCGAAGGATGGGAAAAACACGGGCCCGCGTCCTCGCAACGATTATGCCGGCATGGTGGCACTCACAGGCGGGCTGGTGGCCCTGATGATTGTTGTTTATCAAGTGCAATCCTGGGGATGGGCCAACCCGAAAATTCTTGGTCTCTCGGTGCTCGCCATGGTGTTGTTGGCGGCATTTCCTCTCATCGAAAAACGCGCAGCCGAGCCGTTGATCCCTCTCGATCTCATGCGCAATCGGGAATTCCAAACCCTCTGCTTGTGCGTGATGGTGATCTGTCAGCTTTTTTTTATCGTCCTTCTCTACTTCACCCAGTTCTCCATGAAATTTTTGGGTGACGATCCGATTGCTGCCGGGTTGCGGGTGGTTGTTTTTATGCTGTCCTATGGGGTGGTTTCTTATTTTGGTGGTCCACTCACCAAACTTTTTGGAACCCGTTCTCTCTTGATCGTTGGTCTGGTCTCCGCAGCCATCGCTTCGGTCTTGTTGGGGCTGATTGGTCCGGGGGCCTCATGGGTGCCATTTAATGCCCTGCTCATGTTGCTGGGCATTGGGGTGGGAGCGGTCATTCCCACGGTGAGTGCACGAGCCATCGAAACCGCCGGAACCGAAAAAGCCAGCTTGGTGAGTGGGATCACCTTCATGTGCCAACTCGCAGGATCAGCTTTGATGCTGGCAGTCAATACAGCCATTTTCACCGCGGTGAGCGCGTTTCGACTGAAGCAACTTTTTGCGAAGGAGGGCGTCACACTCACCAGCTCAGAGGAGGCTGCCGTAAAGAATGTGATGGCCGGTGCCCAAAACATTCATCAATTGCACTTGCAAAACCACACCATCGCCGAGGTGGGGAACGTGGCTGGGATCGTCACACAATCCTACCTTGATGGCTTGCAGGTGATCATGTGGTTCAGCGCTCTGCTGGTGATCATCTCCTTTGCGATGGTCCTGCGTTTTGTGCCGGGCCAAAGACCTGCCTCCTGAGGGATTGACAGGAATGCGCGCAAAAGAATACGTATTTTCCTCCTTGCGCAACAGCGAAATACGTATTCAATTACATTGTCAAGTTGTTCCCCACCTATTGTTATGCTGCCAAACCATTTATCCATGGATATCATGCGCCGATCTCAGACCGGCACATGTTTTGCAACCAGATGTGATTGGCTGTGCCCTGATGTTTCCCTTTGTCCCCCAACAGAACCATGATCAGAATCAGAAACAAAAGTCGCCTCTCCTGGTGGAATGACCCCCGCCTGGCCGCTGAACGGAGGAATGCCTTCATCATTTTAGCCATCATTGTCACAGCTGCGGGTGGCATTGGAACCATGTTTGTTATCAAGCAGAGGAATGAGGCGATTACCCCGGTGATCCCTGTGACTTCCTCATATGTCACTCAGCCGATCCCCCAATGGCAGTCCGTGACTCCCTTTCAGGGTGTGGAAAACGGTTGGTTGGATTCCACAACGATTGACATCAAACGCGGGAACTTTGACGAGGCCAAACGTCGGCTCGATGCCGCCGAGGTGGAACTCAGCAGGATGCGCGGGGTTGTTTCTCATCGCACCGGGGATCTGGAGCAAGCTGAGAAATATTTTCTTCGTGCACTTGAGCTCAACGCGACGAGTGTACCAGACAAAATCAATCTGGCTTCTGTGTATCAGCTTCAGGACAAACACGATGAGGCCATCGCCCTGTTCGAAGAGTCCTTCAGTTTGGAACCACAGAACAACTACGCGGCGGGGCGGTATTATCTCGCCCTGTTGCAAGCCGGGCAGTCGGATCGAGCCCTGCGTGAAATCGAGCAAACCTTGGATATTTCGCCGATTCACTCCCTTCCGAATGTGGGAATTCCAGCCGCAGCCATCGAGCTCCAAGCAGGAAATTCTGCCAAAGCGGCCGAATTTTTGGGGGCCGTGCGTGGTTTGCTCTCCAGAGATTTGTTCAACTCCCTGCTGAGTGAGCCACCCTTGTTGAGTTTTGCGGCCGACCCTGCCGTGGCCCGCTTCTTCTCTGAGACTTCGGCACAGCGCTGATTGTCACCATCGATTTCACCTCTTTGTCGCTATCCCGCACCTTCGGATGTGCTTGAGCCACGGCACAAATCCAGACCGTAGAGAGGGGGTTTCCGCCATTCGGAATTTTCGAAAATGTTCGGACACGTAGGAAAAAAACAGTGCTGAAAACAGGATTTCGAAGGGGAATGTGGAGGCGTAAGGCACGCGAGGGTTCGGATTGGAGACATGAGTCCACATCAAGGGTGAGAGTTGGATGAACGCGAATGCCAAAAGCAGGCGATAATTGTTCGGCCCAAAAACCAAAGCCAAAACAGCTCCCCCAATGCTGGAAATGGCGAGCGCAAAAAATGGTTTCTCCGTGATGATTGGCAGATCCACACAGACCCGCCAGGCTCCCCATGCCCCTCGGCGAATGGCGTCACCCAGGTTATGATTCGCGACATAATCCTTCCAACTGTAAAGCGGAAACCTTCCTCCCGCGTGTGCCTCCTTGTAGGTGTCGACCCATAAATAATTGGAGAGGTAGCCGTGATGAATCGGGCTTCCATAATACTCCAAGCGAGGCAGCCAACTTGGAATCGTCACCACCAAAACAATCACCAAGCAAGCCGCGTAGAGAGCTAGTTGACGGAGAATTCCTGCTGCCGACCCTCGTGATTCTCCCAACTTCCAGCGGTACGCGTCATGCATTAGAACGACACAAGCCAGTGAGATCGCCACAAAAAGCCCGTTTGAGCGGGTGAGGTAGTCCAGTCCCGTCAGGCCGGCCGCCAAAGCAAGTTGCCAGGCGCGGCCATGAGAGAGGTATCCGAGGAGTGTAAAAATGATGGCAAGCATCAGCAGAACATGGAGCGGTTCGGTGAGGAGATGGGTTGTCGTCTGCTCGAGCAAAAATTCATTCACCCAATAAAGAAGACCCACGAGGGCCGCGACCCCCGGGGAGTGAAAAAGTGCCAGAACGGCATAATAGCTGAGTGCCAGGCCTGCTGCCGCAAAAATCACGTTCACCGCAGCCAAGGAGAACAGGTCCCGCCCTTTCCATGCCATGACCGGTGCAATCGTCGCCGAGTAAAGCGGCTGGCGGTGGGGGCGCCGATTCACGTAATCCATGGAAAAATTCCCTCCTGCAAGATCCTCGGCAATGTCAAGATAGTGACCCGCATCCCCGCTCACGAGGTTCGCGCGCCCTTTCGGATCACCCACCTCATGAGCAAGCACAAAAAAACTCATCACCAAATAACTGCCCACAATCAAAGGCCCGAAAACTGTCGGAGCGAGCAGCCTTTGTATCAACGGAAGAAGGCGCATCCCCGCGCTGGCAATTTGCATCAAGGTGTGGTTCTCCCAGCAATCATCCTCGAGCGTCAAGGAGAATACGAAAAAAACCCGGCAGTCATGTGTGATTGGAAGATGGGTGGGGTGCCCCCAACTTGGACCGCTAGGATCCTCTCAGCACGACTTATTTGTCTCCCCCACATTCCATCACAACCCCGGCATCAGGTTCTGTCCCCGAAAGCTTCAATTTAGCAAAAATGCCGTGCCGCTCTTGGACATTTGCGCACATCTGTGGAAGGTTGAAAATTCATGCGCTCTCTCATTTTCTCACTGTCAGCCTCTTTGTTCCTTTGTTGCCAAGCCGATGTTTTTGCCGGGGGAGGTTTCGCCGAGGGCGTCACTGGAGGAGCCGGCGGACGCGAGGTGACAGCCACCACGTCCGAGGAATTAAGGGCTTTCGCGGGGTCCGATGAGCCCCTCAAGATTTCGGTGAGCGGGCAACTCCGCACGGGAACGGTGCAAATCCGTTCCAATAAAACCATTAAGGGGGTTGGACGAAAGCCATCGCTGATCGGAACCCTTTTTGTGGGATCTGGTGCAAAGAATGTCATCATTCGAGACCTGCATATTTCAAATCCCTCCAAACGCAAAAAAGCCGAGGGATTTGACGGGATCACCGTCCGTGGCGGCAAGGACGTTTTGATCACGAATTGCACATTGAAAGATTGTGCTGATGGAGGCATCGACATCACCAACGGCGCCGATCGTGTCACCGTGTCAT
>JBGTAR010000064.1:0-8149 GCA_041749815.1 Terrimicrobiaceae bacterium | reverse complement strand
TCTTTTCATCAACGGCGCCAGTGCCGCCCTTGCTGTTTCCGACGTGCCTTTTGCAGGCCCCGTGGGAGCTGTTCGTGTGGGACGTGTTGACGGCCAATTGGTCATCAACCCCACCCACACCCAAATGCGGGAAAGCGATCTCGATCTGGTTTATGTCGGCAACGAGAACGACATCGTGATGATTGAAGGGGAGGCCTCCGAGCTTCCCGAAGCAGAATTTATTGCCGCCCTTCATTTTGCCCAGGACCACGTCCGGCAGATCGTGATCGCTCAACGCGAACTGGCGGCAGCAGCCGGCAAAGTCAAACGCGAGGTTACCCTCTTCACCGTTCCGGCAGAACTTCTTGAGATCGCTTATCAAGTTGCTGGAGATCGGATTGAAGCGGCCATTTACACCCCCGGCAAAGTGGATCGCCAAAAGGCGACCGGTGCGCTGAAAGAGGAAGTTGCCACCGCCATTTTGGCACAATTCCCGGATGCCACCAAATTCCAGATCGGACAGGCTTTCGATTATCTTCAACAAAAAGCTTTCCGCGTCAGTATCCTCGATAAAGGCGTTCGCTGTGATGGTCGTGACACAAGCACCATTCGTGCGCTTTCTGCCGAAGTTGGTCTGCTGCCACGCAGTCACGGAAGTGCCCTCTTCCAACGGGGTGAGACCCAGGCCCTGTGTCTCACGACATTGGCTCCGGCTGATGAAGCCCAAGATCTTGATGGCTACACCGGCGGCGACACGTCGAAACGGTTTATCCTTCACTACAATTTCCCGCCGTTCAGCGTTGGCGAAACGGGCAGGACCGGCGGTCTCAATCGCCGCGAGATCGGCCACGGAGCGCTTGCCGAGCGCAGCATTCTGGCTGTTATTCCTCCTGTCACAGATTTCCCTTATGCCATTCGCATCAGCAGCGAAGTCATGGAGTCCAATGGATCAACCTCCATGGCCAGTGTCTGCGCAGGTGTTCTTGCTCTCATGGATGCCGGCGTCCCCATCAAAAAGCCCGTGGCAGGCATCTCCTGCGGTCTGGTGACGGAATTTTCTGATGACTCCATCAGCCGCTACACCCTGCTCACCGACATCATCGGCAGTGAAGATCACTTCGGTGACATGGATTTTAAACTCTGTGGCACGGATGCCGGCGTCACCGGTTTCCAGCTTGACCTTAAACTCCCGGGCATCTCGCTCCAACTCATGGAAGAAGCGATTTATCGCACCCGCGATGCACGGTTCCACGTGCTGGAAGTCATGCAGTCTGCCCTCGCTGTGCCTCGCACGACGATGTCCCAATACGCTCCTCGTATCGAGACGATCCGGATCAACCCTGACAAAATTGGGCTCATCATTGGACCTGGTGGCAAAACCATCAAAGGTATCGTTGCTGAGACTGGTGCCGAGATCAACATCGAGGACGATGGGGCGATTAACATCTACTCTTCCAATGGTGACGCCCTCGAGCGCGCCAAACAGATCATTCTTGGAATGACCAAAGAAATTGGGGTTGGCGAAGTTTATCAAGGCACTGTTGTTTCCATCAAAGACTTTGGTGCCTTCGTCGAAGTCCTTCCCGGCAAAGACGGGTTGGTCCACATCTCCGAACTCGCCGACTTCCGCGTCAACCGCACCGAGGATGTCGTCAAAATTGGGGACTCTGTCTGGGTCAAATGCATCGGAGTGGATGACAAAGGCCGCATCAAGCTCAGCCGCAAGGCTGCGATGAAAGATCGCGACGAAGCTGCAGCCGCTGAAGCCGCCACCGCGTAATTCCCATCATTCAATCACTCCTTTGGGGGTGAATAATTCAACCGCGAGCGCAGGTGAACAGCCTGCGCTCGCTGCGTGTTGGGCGCAATCGAACAATCCTTAAATTGAAGTGATGGGCACTTTCGAGTGTCGTTTGCCCAACACACTGCATACGCTGCTGGTCGGACCACGCTGGCTTAAACTGGAGGAGGATTCGACACGAGCAGGAGCCTCACAAGATGGGGGATACCATTCAAGGTTTCCCCATGCGCCTGCTCAACTGATCGCGATAAAGGGACCTTGGTTCCAGTGTTTCACCCTCGCCGATGCCTTCGCTGAAGTTGGTGGTCCGCACAGCGGGAGCGGGTCCGCGGGTGCCGATCACATAACCCTCGCCAAATTGTTCGGAGAGCACGATCTGCTGCGGGCGTTTGTGGGATTTGTCTCCATAATTCAGGACATCCGGAATGTAGGCCAACCCCTCGGTGTTCCAAAAAACGGATTGGCTGGTTGTGACGCCATGTTCAGGGATACCGCCATGGGGGCGGTATTTTGCTTCGAGGAAGTCCCCATCGCAGATGGTATTGTCAAACAGGTTGGCCACGGAAAACTTCATGTGAAAATCCGAAGCCAAAAATCCGTCTTTGGCGAGACAGTCAAGGAACACATTTCCTGAGCTGGCCTTGGAGCTGAGACTGTAGTTATGACGCCCCCCGGTGGCCTTGCAGGCTTTTACAAGGCAGTCATTGCCTTGCATTGTGAAATGATAGCCATTCCCTCCCTCTCCCAAATATTGGGGATTTTTGAAGTCGCAGTCCTCCAGAGTGATCAGACGAGCCCGGCTGATCCGGATGCCACAGGATGGGAGGTGAATGTCCTTGGGATTTCCAGGGGCTGAGTAGGAGTGGATTCGGCGTGCCCAGCAATTTTCCGCACTTTCAAAAACAATCGCGTGGGCCTGATGAATCTCGTAAGCGGAGGTTCCCTCCTTGTTGAAGTCCAACATCCCCGGGGCCTCACCGGGATGGGCTTTCATCCCGATGGACAGATCCTCAATACCAACCTCTGTCACCGTATTTCCCGGCAGGAGAAGCACGCGGGCATTGTCCGCTTTTTTTAATTCATAACGTGTGGGCACATCGATCGTGACGGTTCCTTTCGCCGCATCGACCCCGGTCACCGTGCGCGCAAACACCAACCCCCGATGCCTCAGATTTTCTGCGGTCCATTTGCCGGTCATTCCCAAAGATTCAATAAACCGCTCTGTGGGATCATTGCGGACAATGACACGATCGCCGACCGCAAAAATCGAGGAATCCTCAACCGTGATCTCGAAGCTGCCATTGGGGATATCCCTGGTGGCCATGCTGAATTTTGTTTCCTCGTTGGTTGCATTCCAGCGGGAGGCATCCTTCGGTTTCACTTCAATGACGGATTTGAGACGCATGAATGACTCGTCATTAAACAAAAACGTCTTCCCGGGCCCATCTCCACGCAGAACGATGTGATCCTGATCAATCCTCAGAGCCGCCGATGATCCTTCCGGTGGCGCGACCCGGTACGTTCCCTCTGTAAGATACACAACAGCTCCTTTCATTTTTCCAGCTGCATCAATGGCCGATTGGATGGCTGCGGTGCTGTCGGCCTTCCCCGTCGGATCCGCATTGTAAGGCGGTCTGGTCACATCCAAAATCGGACCGCTGATCTCAGGAATCGGCTGCTCTCCCCGGCCATATCCTGCGTACGAAAAGTCCTGCAAAAACCGGCCCGACTCATCAGTATATCCAGGTTTCCAGTCCGAAGGATACAGGGAGGACCTCCACTCTGCAGAAGCCGGGTGTGGAAATAGGAAGGCCACCGCGGATAACACGGCCAAAGCCATCCCAATCCGAGATTGCGTCAAAAGGTCACTGGATTGATACATGGGGTCACTTTGAACGAATGTGATTCTGCTTGCCACCGAGATTTTTAGAAAAAACCGGGGATTCATGGCTGCGCACCCTTTTTCCAATCATCGGAACCTTTTTGCTTTCTATGTCAAGAGACCTGTTCCATCTTCTGCCGTGCGTCCGCTACTTTCGTTGTTTATTCTTGTTGGTGTGTTTGTTTCGGGGGCCTGTTTGGCGCGCGATTTTTCCGTTGTGGCTTACAATGTGGAGAACCTCTTTGATGCGGATGGGGTGGCGGTCTATGATGATTATCAACCATCGAGCTACACGCCGCAGCATCTTGCGGTGAAGTTGGAAAACATTGTGAAAGTTCTCTCGCGGGTGAACGAGGGGCAAGGCCCGGACATTGTGATTTTTAATGAGATTGAGCTCGATCAGACACCAGACTCCTCCCTTGAAGATTATCAGGCTTGGCTCGCATCGGTGGAGGGAAAGTCCGTCTTGGAGCTCTTGGCGGAAAATCCCTTGCCTGATGATTTGGCGGGAATTCCCTCGGAAGCATGGTTGCTCAAAGCCTGCGAAGATGCCGGTCTGAAGGGCTACCACGTGGCGATCACGGATGAAAAACCGGGCGCTCACCGTGATGGTCGGGGCATCGCCATTCGGAACGTGATTTTTTCTAAATTTCCCATCACGTCCGTCCTGAGTCATCCGACTCCAGCAGCACGTGCCATCCTTGATGTGACGGTGGACGTGGACGGTCATCCGCTCACTATTTTGGGAAACCACTGGAAGTCCGGCGCCGGGGATCCTGGCAGTGAAAAGCAGCGTCAGGAAAATGCGAAGTCCGTTCGCAAGCGGCTTGATGCGATTTTTGCGGCAGATGCCAGCGCGGACGTGATTGTGGCCGGCGACTTGAACTCCCACTACAACCAGAACAGGCGCTACCGCGAGATGCGCAAGACGGCCATCAATGACATTCTTGGATCCCAAGGCAATGAGTTGGCCCTGCGTCAGAGGGGTGGCCCTGACCTTTACAACCTTTGGTTTGAGTTGCCATCCAACCAGCGCGGAAGTGACATCTACCAGAATGAATGGGGGACTCTGATGAATCTCATTCTTTCCCGGGGGCTTTATGACCAGGATGGTGTTCAGTACGTGGATAACAGTTTCACCGTGTTAAAAATCCCCGGGTTAAATGCGGATATCTTCGGACGCCCGATCCGCTGGTCCCGTGGGGAAACCCCGGCTGGTTTCTCCGACCATTTCCCAATCATGGCCAGGTTTCGTGTGGCTGAAGAAAATGACAAAACCCGATGGATTGGCCTCACCAAGCCGGGGGTTATGGAGACTGGCGGGGATAAACCAATCCCGGTGGATTATTCCGTGGTGGATTTGTTTGAGACAGCGCTGACGGTTGACAAACTTCCTCCCGGCTCAAACATGCGTGATGGCAGCTTCAATGGACGTGTGTTTTTTGTGGATGCGCCCGCAACCATCGATGAAAAAAAGGTGGTGCGTGTTACTGTCGGAGGCGAAGAATACGAGCTGTTCACTCATAATCAGGATCTTCGTGCCCGCATTCGAGAAACCGTCTCATCAAATCAAACTATCGCCTTCTATGGAGAGCTTGGTGTTTATCGAGACCGCTGGCAATTTGTCCTTCATGGGAAGGAATGGCTGCCAGAACCCCAAAAAGAAAACTTGCCACGGTAAGCCTGATCCGTTGGACTTCGTGAGCTGATATTTTTGTGCATCATGGATCCTGAAGGTCGGCTCACTCCGCCTTAACTCCGCACAAAAACCGCTTCATTGGATTGAAGCTGGTTGGCACGTCAACACTCCCAACGTTCCACTGCGCTCCACCTCGAGCGTGGGGATCAAGAGCTATCCCGACGAATCACTGTTTATGTTTTTTAAAGATTTTTCCAAAGACTGGTTTTCCAACGTTCCCAAGGACCTGCTGGCCGGGTTGGTTGTTGCGCTGGCGCTAATCCCTGAGGCCATTGCGTTTTCGATCATTGCGGGCGTGGACCCTCAGGTGGGTCTGTATGCCTCATTTTCCATCGCGGTGGTGACCGCGTTTGCGGGTGGGCGTCCTGGCATGATCTCCGCTGCAACGGCGGCCATGGCCCTGCTGATGATCACCTTGGTTAAAGAACATGGGCTGCAATACCTTTTTGCCGCCACGCTGCTCACAGGGGTTTTTCAGATGATTGCCGGGTTTCTCAAGTTGGGGGATTTTCTCAAATTTGTTTCCAAATCGGTGATGACCGGATTTGTGAACGCACTGGCCATCCTGATTTTTATGGCCCAGCTTCCTGAGTTCCGCGGGGCAGGGTGGTTGATGTATGTGATGGTGGCCGGGGGGTTGGCGATTATTTATATTCTTCCCCGTTTCACGAAGGCCGTGCCGTCTCCGCTGGTCTGTATTGTGGTGCTCACCTTGATAGCTGTGCTGACCGGCATGGATCTCCGCACGGTGGGTGACCTCGGTCAGCTTCCCTCAACCCTGCCTGCGTTTTTCATTCCCGACGTTCCCTGGAATCTCGAAACCCTTGGAATCATTTTCCCATACGCCTTTGGTCTCACGATCGTCGGTTTGTTGGAATCCTGCATGACCGCAGTTATTGTGGATGACCTCACCGACACGGACAGTAATAAAAACCGGGAGTGTGTGGGGCAGGGTATTGCCAATGTGGTGACGGGATTTTTTGGTGGAATGGCCGGTTGTGCGATGATTGGGCAGACGGTGATCAACGTGAAATCTGGAGGACGCGGGCGCCTTTCAACCCTTACGGCTGGGGTGTTTCTTTTGATCCTGATTCTGGTTTTTGGAGGCTGGGTGAAGCTGATTCCCATGTCCGCGCTGGTGGCCGTGATGATCATGGTCTCCATTGGAACCTTCAGTTGGGGGTCCCTCAAAGATCTGCGCAGGCACCCCAAAACCTCCAGTCTGGTGATGGTCACCACGGTGCTGGTGGTTGTGTTGACGCATAATCTTGCCATCGGTGTGACCGTGGGGGTTTTGATGAGTGTGATTTCCTTTGCGAGGAAGGCGGCTCTGCTGGTTCGCATTGGCTCGGAACTCAGTGAGGATCAGGAATCTCGAACCTACTTCGTGCACGGAAACCTCTTTTTTGTTTCTGCGGGAACTTTTGCAAGGGCCTTCAATTTTCGTGAAGTGCTTTCCAAGGTGACAATTGATGTGACCCGCGCTCACTTTTGGGATATCAGCTCGGTTGCTGCCTTGGATAAGGTTGTGATGAAGTTTCGTCGAGATGGGACAGAAGTCGAAGTCATCGGACTCAACGAAGCCAGTGCCACCCTGGTTGAACGGGTGGCAATCCACAACAAACCCGGTGCGGAAACCCCTGCCTCTCCCCATTAATCAATCCCCATGAACACCATCCTCACCTGCACAGACGGTTCCAAATACTCCTCCAGTGTCTACGATCACACGGCATGGGCCGCGAATCGGATGCAAGCCATTGTGCATGTGCTCCACATGCTGGACTCCCACCGTGAAACGGCCGACCTCGCGGACTTGAGCGGAAATCTGGGCCTTGACACCGGTCGGGAGCTGCTCCGGGATCTTGTCTCTTTTGAAGAAGCAAAAAACCGGCTCGCCCGTGAACGTGGGAAGGCCATCATTGAGGAGGCTGAACGCCGCCTCCGCATCGCAGGCCTGACCAATCTCCGTATCGAACAACAACATGGTGAGCTTGTGGAATCTGTGGCCCTCATGGAGCATTCCGCCGATTTGGTGGTGATTGGGAAACGAGGGGAATCTGCCGGCTTTGCCCGGGATCATCTTGGATCCAACTTGGAGAGGGTGATCCGTGCCAGCGTCCGCCCCGTCCTGGTGGTCCCTCAGGAATTCAAGCCGATCACCAAGTTCCTTCTCGCCTATGATGGTGGTCCCAGTGTGGAAAAGGCCATCACGTTTGCAAAATCCAACCCCTTGCTCCAAGGCCTGGCCTGCCACCTCGTGCGGGCGGGCCGGATCGACTCCCAAGCCGAATGGTTCCTCGCTGAAGCAGCCGCCGGCTTGGCTGCTGCTGGCTACGACGTCACCCATGAGGCCATCCCCGGTGCTCCCGAGGAGGTTCTTTCCGCCGCGATGAAGCGTGAAAATGCCGGGCTGCTTGTCATGGGGGCCTATGGACACTCACGCATCCGCCAGCTGATGGTGGGAAGCACCACAACCGCCATGGTTCGAACCTGCCAGACTCCGGTCTTGATGTTCAGATAAATCGAAGTGCCGAAGATGGTGGAATGCTCCATTCCGATGTGCAGAAAGGGGGGGCGTTGGTTCAGGGATTGCTCAGATATTGGGCCATGACGTTTTTTCCCGTGAATCGGGATTTTGACCCCAAAAGTCTGCCAATCCGTAGGACCTCATTCCATTTCGCCATGCGCTCGCTTCGGCAGAATGAGCCGACTTTGAGCTGACCCGCATTGGTTGCGACCGCCAGGTGGGCGATAAAGGTGTCCTCGGTTTCGCCGGAGCGGGCCGAGA
>JBGTAR010000063.1:0-16247 GCA_041749815.1 Terrimicrobiaceae bacterium | reverse complement strand
CAGCAAATACGAATTCCCAGGCGACACGATTCCAATCATCAAAGGCAGCGCCCTCAAAGCACTTGAAGGCGACGCCGAATACGAGAAAGCGATTACTGACCTCATGGCCGCTGTGGATGAATACATCCCCCAGCCTGAAAGACCGAAAGATCTCCCATTCCTCATGCCTGTGGAAGACGTCTTCAACATTGAAGGTCGTGGAACAGTTGCAACCGGCCGTGTCGAACGTGGAATCCTCAAAAAGATGGAAGAAGTCGAAATTGTCGGCATCCGTCCGACCGCCAAAACGACTGTCACAGACATCGAAATGTTCCGCAGACTCCTAGACAGCGCGGAAGCCGGCGACAACGTGGGTGTGCTCCTTCGTGGTGTCAAGAAAGACGACATCGAGCGCGGCCAGGTGATCGCCAAACCCGGTAGCATCACCCCGCACACCCAGTTCAAAGCTGAGGTTTACGTGTTGAGCAAAGACGAAGGTGGACGCCACACCCCGTTCTTCTCGAACTACCGTCCTCAGTTCTACTTCCGCACAACGGACGTGACCGGCTCGATCAAATTGCCCGAAGGGGTTGAAATGGTTATCCCTGGTGATAACGTTTCCATTGAAGTCGAACTCATCACCCCGATCGCCATGGAAAAAACCATCCGCTTCGCTATCCGCGAGGGTGGTCGCACCGTGGGTGCCGGGCGTGTGGCCGACATCATTGCCTGATCAACAAAGCCATCTTAACATCCTAGGACAGTAGCTCAATTGGTAGAGTAGCGGTCTCCAAAACCGTTTGTTGGGGGTTCGAGTCCCTCCTGTCCTGAATGTTCAAGAATTTCCGAGGTCATCGATTGTTATGTTCACCAAACTCAAAATCTTTATCGGCGAAGTCCGGGGAGAACTTTCCAAGGCCCAGTGGCCATGGGATCCCAACGAAAAAGGCGTTCGCAAATTCAAAGAGCTCGGTGATTCCACAAAGGTCGTTCTCATTGCCATGCTGATCCTCGGAGGTTATATTGCCTTCTTCGATTTTATCCTGGTGAACATCGTGGATTTCCTCGTCCGTCGGTAACCCGGTACCGGCCTCAACCCTTCTTATTTCCGATTATGCCTATTGCCCCGCGAGACCAGTGGTTTGTTGTTCATGTCCTTTCCGGTCATGAACAAAAAGTGAAAGATAATCTCGACCGGCGCATCAAGCGGGATGAACTCGGAGATCATGTTTTTGAGGTTCTGATTCCGACTGAAAGGGTTCAAGAAATCAAGCGCGGCAAAAAGACGGAGACAACCCGCAAGTTTTTTCCCGGCTACCTCATCGTGAACATGCACCTTCTCGACGAGAACAATGGGCTCATCGAAAAAACATGGTATTTCATCCGTGAGACGGATGGGGTGTTGGGATTTGCGGGCACAAAAGACCGGCCAACTCCCATGCGAGCCAAAGAAGTCGAAGGCCTTCTGGCCCAGGTCAAAGAACGCGAGGACTCGATCATGCCCAAGATCAGTTTTGAGGTGGGTGACAAGGTCAAAGTCGCTGATGGTCCCTTCCAAAACCAAAATGGTGTCGTCGAAGAAATCGACCCCGAACGCGGCAAGCTCCGCGTGTCCGTCACGATCTTCGGCCGCGAGGCCCCGGTCGATCTCGAATACTGGCAGGTCGAAAAAGCCTGAAGCCAGAGGGGTTTGTACCCCTCTTATAGCTTGGGAAGTGTCTCGACCTCTCAGGCTTCCTTGAAAGCCAGACAAGGCATGTGAAGATCATCTGCCATCCCCGATTCCACGATCCAACCCCAGCTTGGATCCGCTTGAGCGAAAAGCCATGTGGATCAACGAGAGCTTGGGGTATTTGTGTTTGACTTTGTGGAGGCGAAAATAAAAATCGTCGCAACGATGAAGAACTCCTCTCGAGTCAAAATACTGCTGATGGTGTTCGGGGTTGGGAGTGGGTTCGGAATGACGGGGATACCTCATGCTCTTGCTGGAATAGATACTGTATTGGTTGGCAATGTGCGCAACGCTGCTGCGAGTGCGTTGAATGCGTCAAGTTGGGAATACAATTATGGTTATGGATCGGTGGCCTACGAATATCAGATCGGGAGGGGGGAGGTCACAATTGGCCAATATGCAGCGTTTTTGAATGCTGTGGCAACTGTTCCATCCGAGAGTTTCCAGACGAATTTATGGAATTCAAATATGCAGACCAACCCCAATGTTGCGGGGATCAGTCGGAGTGGGATGGGGACATCGGCAGATCCCTATCTCTATTCAGTGATGGGCAGTGGCGAACGTCCAATCACGTATGTGAGTTTCTACGAAGCTGCCGCCTTCACAAACTGGCTGAGCAATGGCGCCGTGGGGAACTCCACAATCATGAGCGGAGCATACACGATCAGTTCTGGAGGAGTTACGGAGGTGTCGCGTAGTGGGAATGTGGCGACCTTGACAAGTGCTGGGCACACCTTGTCTCTGGGAGACGAAGTGACGATTGCTGATGCAAGCGGATTTAATGGTACCCATATCGTGACCGCGGTGACGGTGAGCACCTTCAGCTTTGTGCAGGCAGGCAGCGACCAGGGAGTTACGGCCGCGAGCGGCACTTTGACTGGAGTGTCGGCAACAAGGAATGTGAGCGCGAGTTGGTGGTTGCCCAGTGAGGACGAGTGGGTGAAAGCTGCCTATTACGACCCGACCTTGAATGATGGTACCGGAGGATACACCTTACATGCCAACCGGAGTAACAGCATGACGACGAATATGATCGGAGCCGCAGATGGAGCCAATTATTTTGATGAGGATTTCGCGACAACGCAAAACATTCGTTATTCTAACTCTCAAGACTACCTCACGGAGGGTGGGGCGTATCCTGAGACGTTGTCCTACTACGGTACATTTGACCAAGCCGGAAATGTGCTGGAATGGAATGAAGCCTTTGTTCTAGATTCTTGGCGTGGGATACGCGGCGGCTCTTGGGACATCGGAGAAATTGTTATGCGTGCGGCTTCCCGCGGTTATGGCGATCCCACAGTCGAGTCCCCCTTCATAGGTTTTCGCGTTGCCAGTGTCCCCGAGCCTTCCATCCCACTGCTGATGCTGATTGGGGGAATGATTTATTTTCTCAAACGACGTCGGGCTTTTATCGATTTGCCCGCGGCTGTCTCGATCAGCCTTACAGGAGGGTGATTTTCCTGTAAGATCCGGGTCGTTTCTGCAAGAAACGAAGCATGCACATCCCCGTTCCGCATCTGATCGTCCAGCCTGATGATGGGGTTCTGCCGGTCCGTACCCTGATTGAAGCGGCAAAGCGTTCCCTGCTGATCAAGCAATTTACGTTCACAGAACCCTCTTTAATTGAAGCCGTGATCGCCAGAAAACAGGCGGGTGTCGCAGTACGGGTGATGTTGAATCCCAAGCGGTCCGGGGGAGATCGTGCCAATGATGACACCTTTGAGAAGCTCAAAGCTGGCGGGGTGGAGATTCAGTGGGCCAATCCCAAGTTTTATGTGACGCATGAGAAATCGATTGTAGTGGATGGCCAGGCCGCTCTGATCGCGACTTTTAATCTCTGCGAAAAATATTTCACCCTCACCCGTGACTATGGCATTTTGACTCAGGATCCTGCACGTGTGGCGCAGGTGATCGAAGGCTTTCAAGCCGATTGGGAGCACCGGGACTGGTCACCCGACCCGGCAACTGGGCTGCTATGGAGTAATTCGAATTCACGAATTCAGATGTCCAAATTTATCGATGCGGCGGAGAAACATCTCGACGTGCAGCATCCAAAATTTGTGGATGCCGTGATCCTGGATCGCCTGGTCGAGGCCTCGGAACGGGGGGTTCATGTGAGAGTGCTCTGCGGTGGCAAACACGGAATCAGCGATTGGGATGTGCTGGACACCTTTTCCTCCTTGAGGGTCCTTCAGCGATTCGGCGTCAAAGTTCACAAACAAAAAAATTATCGCCTCCATGCCAAGTTGATTCTTGTTGATAAGGCGCACGCACTGGTCGGTTCGATGAACATTGATCGCAGTGCCTTCGATCTCCGGCGTGAGCTGGGAGCCACCATTGCCGATCCTTCAATTGTGACCCGATTGATCGATGTCTTCGAGAGCGATTGGGATTCCTCGGCTCGCTACAATGCCCCCGATCCGTTGGAACCATCCAAACATCACGAACCAGACTTTCCCCACGACAACGACCTTCGCCACGAGTGAAACCTCCTTCCCTCTTCGCCCTCGCCCTCACCTTTAACCACATCGCTCTTGCGTCGTTTGGTGGAGGTCTCTCGGCCTGGTCACGCGAGGTGGTTGTGGCCGAAAAACAGTGGATGACTGATGAGGAATTTCTCAGTGCGGTCACCATGTGCCGCATCCTTCCCGGAGCCAATCAAGTGAATCTTGCGGTGTTTGTGGGCACAAAATTCCACGGCATCCCCGGGGCTGTGGCTGCCGTGGTTGGTCTGTGTGCGATCCCTGTGAGCATCGCCATCATCCTGGCCTATTCCTATTTCCGGTTCCACGAAGTCCCTGAGCTGAAGTCGATCCTCAAAGGGGCAACCGCCGCCGCCATCGCACTCACGCTGTCCATGGTCTTCAAAACTGGGCGTAAATGCCTCACTGGCCTTGTCCCGATCCTGTTTTTTATCGCCATGTTTTTTCTGAATGGCATCCTGCGCTGGCCGCTGCTTGCGACGCTTGCGATTCTTGCTCCGATTGCCATCGCATGGGCGTGGCCACGCGAAAAACTGAATCATGGAGCAGAGGGGCCATGATGAATAACCTGTCCTGCAAAACAGGTCCCATCAGGATTTTCAAGCGAGATGACTTCTGCTCTGCGGAATGCCGGTTCCCCGGATCATGAAAGACGACTCTCTCACATTTTTCCATGTGGTGATTTTGTTCTCCTCCCTTTCGCTGCTTTCCATCGGGGGAGGGAATTCGGTGATCCCGGAAATGCACCGCAAATCGGTGGACGGTTATGGCTGGCTCACTGACGAACAATTTGCCGACGTTTTTGCCATCGCCCAAACCGCGCCTGGTCCGAGTATTCTGATTGTAACCATCATTGGTTATCAAGCCGGCGCCATGGCGGGGGGGCCGATGGTTGGAATTCTCGCCGCGCTTCTTGCCACGGTCTGCATGGTTGTCCCTGCTGGGGTCCTTGTCTATTTGGTGAGTGCTGTCTGGGCTCGTGCGGAAAAATCGCCGTTGCGGAAGGCTGTGGAACGGGGATTGGCCCCCCTGACCGTTGGACTGATCCTGGCCACGGGTTTTGTCATGATCCGGGCCTCGGAGACTGGCTGGCAGGCCTACCTCCTCACCGCTGTCTGCACGCTCATTTTTACGACCACAAAAATCAATCCCATCTTCATTGTCGCGGGCGCCGGTCTGATTGGGTACATGGGCTGGGTCTGAAAAACTCCTCCACATCGTAACATCTCCCTCTCTTCCATTTGGTTGAGCGCTGAAGGGTGATTTGGACATCATCGAGCCCGACCTGGCTCCCAGGCAACCCTTCCCTCATCACGGATGGACTTTCCGGTTTGACGTCGTCGGCCTCATCTTTTCATGGGGGGGCGATTCCGGGAAGAGGCTTCGGCTGAAAGCCCGCGGAGACAGTCCGACATGACGGCGGAATGACTTCGAAAAATGGGCTTCATCATAAAACCCCAGCGTGTCCGCGAGCTCCTTATTGGTCAGACGTTTGCTTTGTAGCAACTGCCTCGCCTTTTCGATACGTTGCCTTTCACGGAAGCGTCCGGGAGGAACACCCATGTGTCGGACAAATTTTTTTCTGAAGCTTTCATAACCCATTCCAAGTGTTTTCGCCACGGTTCGTCCGTTGGAATCCTCCACAGAGAGATTTTCGCTGAGGAGCCGGCACGCTTGCTCCTGCCATCGCTGGGACTCCGTCTTTGCCGGAATTTGATTGGTTATCACCCGCCCAAGCCAATGCTGCCAGGAGGTCACCGCCTCCAACGTGGACGTTCCCTTCTGCCCGATGTGCTTGAGAACACTGGCAAGTTCCTTCCACCAAAAAGACACCGGGCACAATGTTCCCGTGGGACGGCTTGCATCAAGCAGGCCGCTGGCTCTCCACTGCTCAAAGATCGGCCCCTGAAAGCAGACATAAATTTCGTTCCAGAAGTTACCCGGGCGGGGACCATAATGGTGGGCCAGCTCTGGAAAAACCAGAATCCAGTCTCCTGCTTGAACTTCCCTGCGGGTGCCCAAAGCATCTTCATAAACTCCAGAGCCGGCCACCAGATACACGAAAGCCCATTGTCCAAATATGCGTGGACGCAACGCTCCTGCCCCACGGCTGTTCCGAACTGCTCCCGCCAAAGTCAACTCGCCCAGTGGACAACGGCCTGATGGCAAGGAGAAGAGACGGTTTTTCCATGCACGGGTGCTCTCTGGAATCATTACCATTACATACATGTTTATTACCAACCTGACAATGGCGTTACAATTCCATTTTTGCGAAGTTCATGCCATGACAACAACCCTTGCCCTGCGTTCCTGTGGTCATGACCTGGCCATGGACGAATCCTCTTTTGGGGAACTCTCGGATTCCTGTTCCTATCGGGATGATTTCCCCGCCCTGCGCCATCGCATGGACGAGGACGGTTATCTTCTCATTCGACGATTCTTCGACCCTGCGATCATTCTTGCCGCACGGCACTCGCTCACAAGTAAACTGGAATCGCGGGGGCTGCTTGAGCCGAACACCGATCCTGCGGACGGCATCCTGAAAGCCGGGGTTGATCTGACCTTCCTGCCGGAGATTGCCCGCAAGGATGATGCCGTTTTCCGGGTGGTTTTTGGACCCGAAATCAAAAACTTCTATAGCAGCTTTTTGGAGGGGCCGATCCGGCATTTTGATTTTATTTGGCTGCGGGTCATGGGTTTTGGCAAAGGGACCAATCCGCACTGCGATATTGTTTACATGGGGCGTGGCACCCACCAGCTCTACACCGCTTGGATTCCTTACGGCGACGTGACCCATGAACTCGGCGGGCTGATGGTTTTAGAAAAATCCCATCTCCAAGCCACACGCATCCGAAAATATCTGAACTCCGACGTGGACGCCTACTGCAGCAACCGACCCGAGCAAACCGGCTTGAACAAGCTGAGCGGGGCGCTTTCCAACAACCCCGCCTCGCTCCAAGCCAGGTTTGGGGGCCGCTGGTTGACCACAGAATTCCGCATGGGGGATATGCTGACATTCCGGATGGATACCATCCACGCAAGCACTGACAACCAAACCCAACGGGTGCGACTCTCCACTGACACTCGCTACCAGCGAATGGATGAGCCGGTGGATGATCGTTGGGTCGGTGAGGAACCAATTGGCCACAGCTTGGCAGGTAAACGCGGACGAATCTGCTAAATCACCGGTTAGTCACAGACCGGGCCAAAATGACGCGCATGGCTTATCCTCATGATTTCACAGCTTCTAAGGCTGCACGGAGGCAGGGACTTCCTTTTTTACAACCTCCACCGGGCCGTCCTTGCCAAGCAATTCGGTGACGGTGACAAAGTTGAAGCCCTTGGCGGTGAGAGCGTCGAGCGTGCGTGGCATCGCGGCCACTGTTGAAGCATGAATATCGTGGGCCAGGAGGATCCCGCCGGACTTTGCGTTTTCGATCAGTTGGGAGGCGACGCGGTCTGCATTACGGTATTTCCAGTCCTGGGGATCCACGCTCCAGAGGATGACCTTCATTCCATATTCTTCATCCAGTTTTTTGTTTAGCGAGGCATTGGTCGCACCATAGGGCGGACGCATTGTTGCGGGTTTGACGCCTGTGGTTTTGACGATGATCTCCGTGGTTCGGTCCATCTCGGATTTTACTTTCGCGGCTCCAATTTTTGTGAGGGCCGGATGGTTCCAGGTATGGTTGCCGATTTCATGACCTTCCGCAATGATCCGTTTCGTGATGTCTGGGTACGCCTCGACATTTTTCCCAATCACATAAAACGTGGCCTTGATTCCTCGTTCCTTGAGGAGATCCAGAAGTTTTGGCGTGAGTTGGGGGTGCGGGCCGTCGTCAAACGTGATGGCAATGGAATTGTCCGAGACATTGCAGGAATTGTACGAGTGTTTTGTCGGCAAAGCGGCCGGCTTGGGGGTGATGGCAAGACTTGCGATGGGAGCCGCGTTGGTGGCAGCTGGGGTGGCCGTGGTCGCAGGAGCGAGGGAAGGTGGGCGAGACATTTCGTCAGGGGGCACGACAATGACCCGTGGCTCTGCTGGGGCCTGGCTATTGGTTTGGGTCTGAGCGCTGTTGCAGGCGGCCACAAAAAGGACACTCAGCACCGTAAAAATATGGCTTCTCTTCATTGGAGTTGTTGGGATTTGATAACCTATCCCACAAAACGATCCAAAATCACACTGAGTTTTTTGATTGTTTTTTCCGGCCAATGCTCTTTGGGCGTCACAATCGCCGTGTCGAGTGAACGATGTTCCGGCCAGTCCGCGACGCTGGGAATCTGCGGTATGGCGGCTTCAAGAACCGCTTTCGCTGATGCCACATTGGCCAGGAGATGCTCAAAAACGGAATTGGCTGAAACCGGGGCTTCGTCGTGTTTCCAGCAATCATAGTCTGTGACCATGGCGAGGGTCGCCATGGCGATCTCGGCTTCCCTTGCCAGTTTGACCTCGGGCAGGTTGGTCATTCCAATGATGTCAAAACCCAGTTGGCGATTGGCCATTGACTCGGCCCGCGTGGAGAATGCCGGGCCCTCCATGCAAACATAGGTCCCGCCATGGTGGCATTTTAGTCCCGATGACCCACAGGCTGCAGCTAGAATTTTTCGAAGGTTCTGGCTGGTTGGTTCAGCAAATCCTACATGAGCCACGATCCCTTCACCGAAAAAAGTGTGACGCTCCCGACCACTGAGCCGGTCGAAGAATTGATCTGGCAACACCGCTTCTCTTGGATGGTATTCCTCCTTGAGGCTTCCGACGGCTGTCACTGCAATCAACCAACGGACTCCTTGCGATCTTAATGCCCAAAGATTGGCGCGGTGATTGATTTCGTGGGGCGCAATGGTGTGGCCTTTCCCATGCCGTGCCAAAAAATAAACCTCTCTCCCGCCAAGCAATCCGCGGATTAGTGGACCGGAAGGTTTTCCATAGGGAGTGACCACTGGAAATTCTTCAACTTCAGAGAGGGCATCCATATGATAAAGACCACTCCCACCAATGATGCCCACTGCTGGAGTCGGGCAATTTGTTTCATCTCTGCTCATGATTTTTTACGGCGGCCACGCACCGGGGGTTTCTCGATTTCTGATTTCGGAGCCGCCCACCCATCGCCCCGGCCAAATTCTGTCAGTTTGCCCAAGAACTCCCGAAGCGCCGGAGAAATCCTGGCTGAAGACCTTGTGATGGCTCCGAGAGGGCGCCACATATCAGGATCCTCAATCTCAATGGCCACGAGACTTCCGCTGGACACTTCCGCATGGACTGCGGTCTCGGGGACAATTGATATGCCATTCTCCACTTCCACCGCCTTTTTCACGGTCTCAATGTTGTCAAATTCCAGAACCATTCGAACCTTCACATCAGCCGAACGAAACTTGCGATCCACCTCCCTGCGCGTTGGCAGATCCGGCTCAAACGCAATAAATTTTTCGCCATCAAGCTCCGCCATGGATATTGATTTCCGTGCCGCAAAAGCATGTGTCGGGCAACAAATTAATTTGAGGCGATCGCGCCAAAAAGTGACGGCATTGAGTCCCCGTCGATCACTGGGATATGCGACCAACCCCACGTCGGTTCGACCATCCAGTACGGCGGCATACACCTCGGTCGAACGTCGGTACTCCACCCGCACGTCCACCAGAGGAAAATGATGACGGTATTCTTTGAGGCAGGGGGGCAGTTCGTGCAGTCCGATGCTAAAAATCGTTGCGACCCTCAACTCCCCAGCCACCACATGCTTGAGTTCCTGAATCTGCGCTCCCAGACCCTCCATCGTTCCCAAAATGCTTCTTCCCGCCTCCAAAAAGGCCTGACCTTCCGGGGTTAAAGAAAAATTCTTCCGTCCCCGCTCGATCAATTTCACCCCAAACTTGCTTTCCATCGCACGTACCTGCTGGCTCACAGCACTTTGCGTGATTCCATTTGTCTCCGCCGCACGAGAAAAACTCGACGAATCCGCGAGATCACAAAAGATTTTAAATGTTTCAATTTGCATAAGCTGCCCCTGAGTATTAGTTGATCTAATATCTATTTACGTTTTAAGCAAGGAATTCTGATGCATAAATTTCAGCAACACCTCACCAAAGTGAAACAGCACATCGACGCGGCCGCCGAGCGAAGCGGGCGGCAGGGGGACTCCATCACCTTGGTTGCGGTGAGCAAAACCTATCCCTCCGAAGCGGTTCAGGAGGCCAGGGAGGCAGGCCAAATAGACTTTGGAGAAAACCGCGTGCAAGAGCTGTTATCAAAGGCCGCACTTCTCCCCGCCTCCCTCCGGTGGCATCTCATCGGACATCTGCAGAGCAACAAAATCCGCAAGGTGCTTCCCGTTTGTGAAATGATCCATGGTGTCGATTCCCTGTCTCTGGCTCAGGACATTGACCGCATCGCGGCAGAGTTGGAACTTTGTCCCCGGGTCCTCCTCGAGGTCAATGTCTCAGGAGAGGCCTCGAAGTTTGGATTTCAACCCGAGAATTTGCTGAGAGATCTCCCTGCGTTATTAAAGCTTTCCAGCATTTCGGTCGAGGGTTTCATGACGGTGGCCCCCCACGTCGAAAATCCCGAGGACGTGAGACCGGTTTTCCGCAGCCTTCGCCTTCTGCGTGACCGGTGCGAAGCGCAAGGAGCAGCCCCACTGCCCCTGCTATCCATGGGGATGACCAATGATTTTGAGGTTGCGATTGAGGAAGGGGCCACCCATGTCCGTATCGGCTCCGCCCTCTTTGGAGCTCGTGGTGGTTAGACCCCCTGCCTCATGATTTGACCCACCCTTGGATCACTCAGGGGGGAGGATATGGTTGGGGGGAGCGGACTGAGCCGGCCTGACCTCAAAGACGCGGAAGAACTGATTTTGGAACACGGGTTTTAGAAAATCCGGGGGGGGATGCCGTTGAAGCCGGGTTGCCATTTCAAGAAGCGGTGCCTCGGTGCCAAGGACGCTGACTGAGTTTTGGATGAGGCGGGAGGGGTCGTCGGAGACAACCACACCGACTTTTCTTTGCGATAAGATGGTGATGGCCTCCGCATCGGTGGCTGAAAGATAAAACCGGGCGGTCGCGACCGTGCCGGGAAGACTTTGGTGCGAACTGCCTGCGACAAAGGGGCGTCCGCTCCAATACGCGAGGGCCGGGCTGATCCACCAGGGGGCAAGCACGGGGCCATCGTTCGGGAGGTTGCGGATGGCGCTGGCTGTTTCGCGGAGTAAAACGTTTTCTGTCCTCGATTCGATTCGAGCCTCTTTTGCTTCTCCCTCAGGGAAAATTTGTTGGTCCCAAGCCTGTGCCACGGGCCAGAGAGAGATGAAGAAAACCGTCCACGCCAGCCAGGACCTTTGTAGCAATGCGAGACCGGCGGGTAAAAAAACCACTCCGGCCAGGGCGGCAAAATACCCCCAGCGTGCGGCAGAGAAGCTCAAGGCAAAGAGGACAATCAAAAGGCACGACGAGGCCAGAAAAGCGCGATCCCTTTTTACCCATGAGCCCCAAAGCAAGATTAGGGGAAGGGGCACGCCCAACCACCCCAGCCAGACGAAGAGTGTTGCCATCTTTGCGGGTTGTAACTCTCCAATTTGTGAAGCCCAGCGTCCGAAGTATTCCCGCACCTCACCTTCGGGAATTGAAAACCTCCAACCCTCAAAAAGCAGGGTGACTCCCACAATGGCAAGAAAAAGGAATATGCCCAAAGCCGGCTTGGCAAAAGCCTTCCGTCCCAACACCAAAACCCGCAACCCCAAACACACGCCAAGCAAAATAAGCGGCTCAAAGAGGGAAACCCAAAAGGCCAGGGCCCAGACCACTGCAGAAAACAGCGTCCACGCCCGCTGCCTATCCTGCCAAATTTTGGTTTCTACGATCAAAGCTCCTGCCAGCAGGAGTACAAGCAGACTCTGATGGTCCGGTCGCCCCACTGAAAAAGCATGGGCCAGGATTGGTGAGACCGCGGCCAGAAGCAGACCCGAGGCACCGAAGGGTTGCGTCCATGCCCACGTTGCTATGACCAGCAAAAAAACGAATCCCAGCCATGGAGAAATCAAGGCTCCCATAACATCCCGCGGGTTATCGACTCCGGACGAATTCAGAAGCCCGGAGCCTGCCACTATCAGCCAATCCATCGGGGCTGTCGTGTGGGGTGTGATGCCATCCGGGGCATTCTCAAAAGCATGAAATTTCAAAAATGGCCCCTGACCCTCCTGAATCATCTGCACGCGGGTCATTCGGGAATAACAATCGGGATCTAAAAAATATACCTTCCCCCCCACAAAAACCTCATCCCATCGCGAAAACTGACATGCCAGCCCAAGGAGAATGAGAAGTGCAAACAGGACGGCCTTGACGTCCTGTTTCAGATTCGGTGCCCAATCAATTTTCACTCCGCCAAATCGTGACCGCGATTTCACTCATCGACGAGCCCCAATTTTTTTCTGCAGATACCAACGGGTGTCATCAGATGTGGGCCGGGCAATTCTGAGTTACCAACAGAATGCCAGAGGTCCCAAAGACAGCCCCTCACTCACTCAAATTGACACCCGCCAGTCAGGGACCGTTGGGGCCGATGCGTCGGGGACTCCCTTTCCGCAGTGCGCGGATCAGCCCCTACGGTTTCGGCGGAAGAGCAGTCCGGCCATAGAAAGACCTAGGAAACCCAGAGTGCTTGGTTCCGGGATGAGCGAGAGACCCTTGATTTGGTGGTTCCAACCTCCCGTGCTGGCCCCTGCTGCGAATGTGTAGGTGCCTGTGAGAGTGAAGTCCCCTTCGATCCCGGTCCAAAGAACCACGGAGCGGTTGTTTGCAATAGGAGAGACGCTCGACAAATTGGTCACCCGAGGCGTGCCTCCGATTCGATCTGTGAGGACCAGATTTGTCGTGGCAAGGGTGCTGGTGGCATTATTGCTTGTGCGAATCTCGATGGCGTTTATCTGATCGTAATATGCCTGTGGTGTGGGTGAGACCCATGTGCGGCTGCTCAGAATCGTGTTATTGGGGCCGGGCTGGGTGAGTGCGTAAGTGACAATATCATTACTCAGCGAGAAGGAAAAATTCAATGTAAACGCCGCCCCTGTGTAGTTGCTCTCTTGAGGCAATGGGAAGGAGCCTGTCGAGGTGAAGTTTGATCTCCCATTTGCGGCATTCGTTAAAGCATTTATCACGCCTGGGCTCTGCAATCCTGTGTTGGCAACCCCCGGAACACCGACTCCCGGCCCTGGAAGGTGATTGCCATTTGCCCCATTGCGTGCGATCTGGGCAACCGCGCGTTCCACTTGTGGAAGCACCGAGGTGTTGTAAACGGCAGTGCCTGTGGCCGAGGTGCGAATCCTGGAGAGATTGTAGTTTGTTCTCAGCCAACCGGGAGCATTGGGATTGACTCCATCATTGTATTCCCAGTTTTCAAAAGCTTGATCGATGAGAGAGCCCGACCCGGTTTGGCGGTAAACCTCCGTGACGACCGCATGAGATTCGGACATAGAACCAAGGACAAAAAGGCTGACCAAACCGAAGGCGTTTGTAAAATTTCTCAGAATGAGTTTGGACAGGATCTGGATCCAAGAGATGGAACGTGACTTGGATGCCAGATTTGAAGATTCGATTGCTGTCATGAGATGTGATTGATAGCGGTTTCCTCTACGTGGTTTTACGCAGACCAGTTGCATATAAAATCTGCGACTCCAAAGTCAAATAAAAAGCGACCTGTTGCAGAGTTTTTTTGAGTCCAAAGAAATTGACTGTTCCTCGAGAGTGCTGAGCAGTTCCAGTGGTTCAGCTGCGAGAGAGGGGGGGGCCTTGATCAACGGATACCCAGATCTTCCTTTTCTTGGTGGGGCATGGGAGGACGTCCCGCCGCCTCCAAAATCATTTGAGACATAAAAAATGCAGGCCACCGCAACGATAGCTACGATGGCCTGCTGTTCCCCCCAGAACGAGGTCAATATGACCCAGGTTTTTCTGGAGGCAAGAATTATTTTCAAAAAATGAAAATATTTTTTTGGACCCAATTTCGTGGGCAGGGACAGGTTTCAGTAATCTGTCGTTCGGGGGAAAGTCTTGGGTCGGAAATTAAACCCAAACAAGGTCGGGCGCCTGATCAAGCAGCCCGTGCCTGACGGCCAATGATGCAAACAGCTTAAGCGCGGCTTTTTCGGGTTCGCCCAGTCCGTAGCGGATGTTGTGGGAGAGGTATTCGAGCGAAGCAGCCTCGTCATCGGTCGCACCTGCAATCTCCTGAAGCTGGGACAGTCCCTGTTGGCGGGCCTGGCGGAGGTGGTCTGCAAGGTGGGCTTGGGGTGGGGGGCTGAGGCACCAGGCTGCAAAAACAAATGGCAATCCTGTCTTTTGAAGCCAGCACTCGCCCAGATCAAAAAACTGCCAGTCAGGGAATTCTTTTCGGAATTCGAGAGCGCGATCACCAATGAGGAGGCGGGCAGCCGTTTTGGGAATCCGGTCTGTTGTCGGCGCAACTTGGGGGCCGCCGGGGAAGAATTCTGCCAGGAGAACTTTCAGCAGAGTGTTGGACGTTACCGAGGAGGGATCTGCATAAATTTCGGGAATCTCGAGGAAGGGGCGCGGGCTGGCCACAATCACACTTTTCACGGGGCCCAAGCAGGAGATGGAAATGCCGTCAACCACCACGGGATGGGGAAACTTGAATATCTCAAAAACCGGCAGAAGTGCGACATCCAACCCTCCTTCGGAAAACCGTTTGGAGAGCCCGGACGGAACGTCAAGATAGAGATCTTCAGGCGGAAGGCCGTGGATCAGCGGCTTGGCATTGAGATAGGAGACGCTGCCAATCATGCCAAACGTCCCGTCCTTCCAAATCCGGATTGGTGAGTTTGCTTGTGGGGAAGTTTGATTGTCACACGGTCGGGACGAACGGGCCGTCTGAGATGGTTCTGAGACCTGAATATAAGAAGCCGGCGAGACGCCAGCGGTCCCAGGGTTAACCCGGACAAATCACAGGGGGGAGCCTCAGATTGCGTAACGCTTTGGTTGCCAGTGGGTCCGTTCGACCGAGGCATATCCAGGGCGATACGGTGAGGGAGCCCGGAACCGCTGGCGGCCAAATGGTTAGCAAGATGGGGTGGCCACTTGTGATTTGTCCGGGTTAAGATCCTCACGCGGCGATTCGTGCGGCGGAGCTGGGGATTCGCCGGTAGTAACTGTCGCGCTGCATGGGCTCCCGCCCGGCCTCGCGGATAGCCTTCTCCAAGGCTTCGACCGTTTGTTGTTGGGGAGTGATGGCTCCGGCCATGTGGAAGATTTTTTCTTCGATGATGGTTCCGTGGAGGTCGTCGACGCCGTAGTTGAGGGCCACTTGGGCCAATGGCAAGCCCAAGCTGATCCAGTAGCCGGTGATGTGGGGAATATTGTCGAGGTAGATGCGGCCGATGGCGAGGTTTCGCAGTTCTTCGAAGGCCGTGGCGTGAGGGATGCCCTGAAGGACCGGCCTGGCACCATCGGGCTCAAAGGCAAAGGGAATAAATCCGGTGAAGCCTCCGGTCTCGTCCTGGAGTTCACGCAGTCGGCGAAGATGATCCACGCGATGATGGGCGGTTTCGATATGACCGTATAACATGGTGCAGGTGCTGCGGCCGCCCATTTGATGCCAGGTGCGATGCACTTCCGCCCACTCATCGGCGGTTTCTTTGCCTTTGCAAATTTTGTCCCGGATTTCCTGATCAAAAATCTCAGCGCCCCCGCCGGTGATGGCACCAAGGCCATTGTCACGAAGCAGGGCAAGAGTTTCCGTGAGTGGCAATTTGAAGACCCGATCCGCGAGATGGCGGATTTCCACGGCGGTGAAGGCCTTGATGACGAGTTCGGGATCCAGGGCGCGCAGCGACTTCAACAAATCGAGATACCACTCAGGCCCCAAGGTGGGGTGCAGACCTCCCACCATGTGAATCTCCGTGATCCCAACCTTCAGGGCATCGCGCACGGTGGCCACAATTTCTTCAACGGCCAGCTCAAATGCGTGGGGTTCACGCTTCTTGGCCCCAAAGGCGCAGAACTGACAGGAAAGCAGGCAGACATTGGAGTAGTTCACGTAGCGGTTGTGAATG
>JBGTAR010000062.1:0-4520 GCA_041749815.1 Terrimicrobiaceae bacterium | reverse complement strand
GCCGAGGCCACCTCAGCCGTGGAAACCCTGACTTCCCCGCCTGACCTTGAAATAAACACCCGCTGCTCAAACGCATTGGAAACTTCCATGCGGTGAAGCCAAATCACCGGCAGTCTCCTGCCCTCATTGATGGCCGGCAGAATCGCTTTCAGCGCTTCGGCGTTCTGGACTCCCGGCAAGTAGATGTTCACCAATAGGTTGGAGTCCGCGTAAGGTTTCATTCTCCAGCAATAAGCCGCTCAAGCTCCTTGCTTTTTTTGGCGGAGAGAGGCGGTATCTTTGAGTTCGACATCCATTCCTTGTGTCGCTCCAGCCAGAGACGCAGAACTCCTTTGTTCACAACTTGGTGGGAGTCGGGGGCTGGCCGAATTTCATAGGATCGCCCGCTCCGCGAGCGAATCAAGGCAACCCCTTCTGCGTCGCAGGCCCGCAAAACATCCGCGGGTTTGCGATCCAAATCTCTCACCGTGAATGTCTGCATGTCGGACATCATGTCGGATATATAACCCTCCGTCAAGAACCGACGGGTTACTCCGTAATCAGCTCCCGAGCCCTGACCAGCGATTCATCGAATGTGGCGCAGAAGTTCTTGCGTCCCACCACGTCAATAAACCCCGCTTTTTTGAGCATGAGCAAAGGTTGCTGGTGGATGCCGCTGAGGATGATGGTGCCACCGCGATGGGTCATACGTTCCACGATGCTTTCGAGGGCGTTCAGTCCGGTGGCATCCATGGCGGTGACGAGGTGCAGTCTCAGGATGAGCACTTTCGGCCACTCCCCGAGATTGGAAAGCGCATCCTCCATTTTTTCGGCGGCCCCAAACAGGAACGGTCCAAAAATCCGATAAACAAGGACCCCTTCCGGGATTGTTTTGCCTTGGGCGATGTGCTCCGGGCGCTCGAGCATGTCGTCTTCGGTCACTTGACTGACCTCGGTCGTCTCAGAAACCCTCTTAATATAAAGGATCGCAGCGAGCACCATGCCAACCTCAACCGCAATGACGAGGTCAAAGACCACCGTCAGTCCAAACGTTGTCAGCAGCACGAGCGCATCGCTTCGGGGCATTTTGCCAAGCCGTCGCACTTCATGCCATTCCCCCATGCGCAGTGCCACGACCATCAGCACCGCCGACATGGCTGCCATCGGAATATAGGTTGCCCATTTTGCCGCCAGGAGAATGATGCCCAGCAGCGTGATGGCATGGATCATCCCTGACAACGGGGTTTTGCCGCCGTTTTTGACATTGGCGGATGTGCGGGCGATGGCACCGGTGGCTGGCAGGCCGCCAAAGAACGGACAAATGAGGTTCGCAATGCCCTGGGCAATGAGCTCGGTGTTGCTGTCATGTCGCTCCCCGGTCAGTCCGTCGGCAACAACGGCGGATAACAACGATTCAATGGCGCCAAGCACGGCAATGGCCGTGGCCGGGCCAATGAGGCCACGGATCAGGGCCCAATCGATGTGGGGCAGGCTGGGCATGGGGAATCCTGATGGGATGGCATTTGGCCCAAACTTGCTCCCGATGGTTGCCACCCCGTGCGCGTCGCCCCAACCCAGGACGGCCACAAAAATGGTGGCACCCAACATGGCGACGATGGAGCCGGGGATCCGTTTGAAGTTCAGAAGCGGCCACAGGAGAATGGTCGCCAAACACCCCGCAGCAAGACCAAGGGAATACGGGTTCAGCGCGCCAAGATGTTTGATTAACCAGGGGATTTTTTCTGCAAACTCCTGCGGCATGGTGGTATTCGCCCCCAGCCCGGTAAAATCGGGCACTTGGGTGAGCATGATGGCCACCGCAATTCCTGTCGTGAAGCCGCTTGTGACTGGCCATGGGATGTATTTGACCAGCTTTCCCAAGCCGGTGGCCCCCATCAGAATCAAGATCACTCCAGCCATCATCGTCGCAAGAAGCAGGCCAGTATAACCATGTTCACTGATGATGAGCAAAATGATCGGGATGAAGGCTGCCGTGGGTCCTCCAATCTGCACCCGACTGCCACCCAGAGCTGAAATGACAAATCCGGCCAGGATGGCCGTAAAAATTCCAAGGGCCGGAGCTGGAAGAGGGGTCTCCGCACCGGCGGGCACGCTGGCAATCCCCAGCGCCAGAGCCAGCGGCAGCGCAATCAACCCAACAGTGATGCCTGCCAGAATTTCCCCCGAAAGCGAGAAAGGCCCCCCCCGCGTTAGGAGAAGCTCAAGACTTTTTGGGTAGAAAAGAAACCTCTTACCAGACGCGGGTTTCACGAGGTGAGAAACACCCGCTCACGAAAGTCGATGGGGTTTGCCAATTTGATATCCTTGGGAGTGCGAACCGTTTTTGGCCATTCCAGGAAAGCCCCGCAGTGGTCGCAGAGATCCAAATCGGGTTCGAGTTTTGGACGAACATGGCCCCGAGAGACCGGGTGTTTGCAGGCTCCGCAGATTCCATTCTGAACCAGCGCCAAACTTCGCTTCCCCTCAGAAACAAGATGGTCGTGATGTCCCAGCAGAGAGGTCGGCAAGGTGGCCCGCAAGCTTTTGATCAGAACATCCCGCTCTCGCGGAGAGAACGCCTCGGTCCATGGTTCCCGGGGGGTGCATTGAAGGTCATTGAGTTTTTGGAGCGTGGTTAGGAGAGTTTTGAGATTAAACATGGCTTCTGTTCCCTTGCATAAGAGATGCCAAGGCTGGAATGCTGGTTATTAATATCTAATAATCAGCATATTACAAAAAAATACCGGTTGCGTGAGAAAGTCATGATATCCTAAAATGTGCGCAATATTTGCTCGTAGTAACAAAGTGATGCGCATAAATTAAACTCATTGTAATGAGCGGTGGCACCAGCAAAATCCCCGAAAGCCCGCAACAAGGGGCAACCAGCGGTGGGACGGTTTTTCCTCTGTCCTTGAGCCACCAAATTCATGTCCTCCTCTTTGATCCCGATCGGAGCTTTGCGCCGGGCTTTCGTCAAGTTTTGGAGTCTCAGGGATGGCGGGTTTCAGAAGTTCGCACGGGTGCCTCGGCAGAGACGGTTGCTGCGAAAGATGTGGCGAATGTGGTGATCAAATCGTATGCGCGTGCGAGGGCCCGCCCGGGTTTGATGGAGCGGCTTTTGGGTTTTTGTGCTGACACGGAATTTATTTTTGTGAGCCCTGAGGCCTCGGTGCGCATGGCGATGGATGCGGTTCGTCGCGGGGCTTTCGATTGCCTGCCTTTGCCATGTGAACCCGCGCAGCTGGTGGAGTCCGTAGAGCGGGCGCTTCAGCATCAGCTCCTCGCGGCGGAGAACAGCGTGCTTCTCGCCCGCCTGCATGCCCGCAACCCGCCGGATGCCCTGGCGGGGGACAGTGGGGCCATGCGCGACGTTCAGAACGCCATTGCCCGGGTGGCCGACACGGATGTGACGGTGTTGCTGACCGGTGAAAGTGGAACGGGGAAGGAAATGATTGCAAGGCGAATTCATGAGCTCAGCAGGCGGCGGGATGGTCCCTTTGTCGCTGTGAACTGCGCGGCCCTGCCGGATAGCCTCATCGAATCCGAGTTTTTTGGTCATGTGCGTGGAGCCTTTACCGGTGCCATGGCCGACAAGCCGGGGCGGTTTGAATTGGCGCGAGGTGGCACATTGTTTCTTGACGAGATTGGAGACCTCTCCGCTTTGGGGCAGGCTGACTTGTTGCGTGTGCTCGAGGACGGAATCTTTCGGCCGCTGGGCAGCCACACCACGGTTCAGGCCGACGTGCGAATTGTTGCTGCCACCAACCGGGATTTGGAACGTGGCTGTCTGGAGGGGCTTTTTCGTGAGGACCTGCTCTATCGTCTGAACGTGATCACCCTCCACCTGCCACCGCTGCGGGAACGACCGGAGGACATTCCCCGGTTGGCGGAAAATTTTGTGCTTCATTTTTGCTCCAAACACCGGCGTCCACAGAAAAAACTCTCCACGCAATTGCGGGGAGTTTTGCAAAAAGGCGTTTGGCGGGGAAATGTGCGTCAGCTCCGCAACACCATCGAGCGAATGGTGCTGCTTGTCCCGGACCGCACTTTGATGCCTCATCATCTGCCGGCTCATTTGCTAGACAGCCAGCAGCCCGCTCAGGCCGACGGCTTCCCCTCGGGAATGACCCTTGCCGAAATCGAGGCAGAATGGATCCGTCGGACGCTGGCCCGCTGCGGCAACAACCGCACCGAAGCTGCCCGGCAACTCGGCATCAGCCGACGCGCGCTGCACTATAAGCTGAAGCCCTGATCTAAAAGTTCTTCCTTTTAGAGTTGCCCCATCAGCGCAGCAGGGTCAGGCTTGGAAGCGTGGACTCCACCCTATTTTTTACGACTTTTGCCGCGCTGTTTGCGATTTGCAATCCCTTGGGGAATGCGGCGATTTTTTTGAGCATCACTGAGGGAGAAAAATCCGAGCTCCGTCACGAGCAGGCGCTCAAAGGCTGCATTTATATGCTGGGCATCCTCCTCGTTTTTTTCTTTTTCAGCTCCGCGATTATGAGTTTTTTTGGTCTGAGTCTGCCCGGAATTCGCATCGC
>JBGTAR010000061.1:0-3828 GCA_041749815.1 Terrimicrobiaceae bacterium | reverse complement strand
TGCCATTTTCGATGCAAACCTCACAACGCTCATCACGGCCGTGATCCTCATTTGGCAGGCCTCGGGTTCCGTGAGGGGATTTGCTGTCACGCTCACCCTGGGCATCATCGCCAGCATGTTCTCGGCTTTGATCCTTACCCGCACGATTTTCCGATTCCTTGTGGATGTTTTCCACGTGAAAAAAATCTCGATGTTGGATCTGATTCCCAAAAAGCGTTTTGACTTCCTTGGCATGCGCTGGCCGGCGGTTATCATTTCGCTGGTTTTATTGGCGGGTTCCGTGGCTGCCATCACGCTGCGGGGCGAAAAGAATCTTGGCATCGATTTTCGCGGAGGGGATCTGCTGGTTATTGACTCCACCACAACGGTGACACTCGCTGAAGCCCGGGAATCCGTGGCAAAACTTGGCATGGGCGATGTTCCCATCCAGTTTGAGAGGGAGGGTATGAAAGAAATGCTCTCGCTCCGCACACCAAGTGGTTCCTCCCAAGCTGTCCTGGACCAATTAGTCACCAGCTTTCCCGATCGTGGGATCAGTCCCGTTGCGCAAGATACCGTGGGGCCGCTGATCGGCTTGGAATTTGCCAAACGATCCCTGTGGGCTTTTGCCTTGGGGATGCTTGGAATTCTCATTTACGTGACCTTCCGCTTCGAATTCTCGTTTGCTTTGGGTGCGGTGGCAGCTGTTGTTCATGACGTGATCATCACTCTTGGCATCTTCTCTTTGGTTGGCGGAGAACTCTCCCTGGTCATGGTGGGCGCTGTCCTGACGATTGCGGGGTATTCCATCAATGACACGATTGTGGTTTTTGATCGCATCCGGGAAGCTCTTAAAAACAGCGAGCGGGGCGGAATTCGTGTCATCATGAACGCTGCGATCAATGACACCCTGGGCCGCACGATTCTCACTGGAGGAACGACAATGCTTTCTGTGGCAGCTCTTTTCTTCTTCGGCGGAGCCGTTCTCCGGGATTTTTCATTCGCGATTTTAGTCGGGTTGCTTGTCGGCACCTATTCGTCCATTTTTGTGGCCTCTCCCATCGTCTATTGGTGGTCACGACTCAGTGGACGGAGTATCCGCAAGGAAATCCTTGAAACCGAAAAGGCAGCCGCCAGGGCTTCCTGAGAAATCCCCCGATTGCATCCAGATTCCGTGGGAAAACATCTATTGGAATATTTTGGCGCTGAAGAGATTCCGAATATCTTTCGCACCCAAAAGCCTTTGGCATGCGAAAAAGGTTTACACAAAGCACAAAGGCACTGAACATTGGAGACAACATTTGCCATGCCCCATCAGGCGAGAGATTTATATCAGAAATGCAGGGAATACCGGGATAGCTCCGACGCACGAGCCCAAGGCTTCTATCCGTATTTTCGTTGCATCGACGAAACCATAGGAAATCACGTGATTTGCGACGGCGAACGCAAGATCATGATCGGCTCAAATAATTACCTTGGCCTTGCCCAGGATGAGCGGGTCATTGAGGCAGCGTGCGAGGCGACCCGAAAATATGGGGCAGGGTGTACCGGTTCCCGCCTCTTGAACGGAACCATCAAGCTTCATGTTGAGTTGGAGGAAGCCCTGGCGGAATTTCTTCAGCGGGAAGCTGTATTGCTTTTCTCCACGGGATTTTTTGCGAATCAGGGCGCGCTCGCGTCTCTCACCGAAGAGGGTGACGCAATTCTTTGTGATCGCGAAAACCATGCGAGCATTATTGATGGTTGTCAGTTTGCTCCGGCAAAACTTGTGCCTTACCGCCATAACTCGCCAATGTCCCTTCGCAACCGTCTCAAGCGACTGCCAGCCGAGGCTGGGAAGCTGATCGTGATGGATGGGGTCTTCAGCATGTCCGGCGACATCGCGGACCTGCCTCCACAGATGGAACTCGCCAAAGAGTTCGGGGCACGCATCTACGTCGATGAAGCCCACTCCCTCGGTGTTCTTGGTCCCCAAGGCCGCGGGGTGGTTCACCACTTTGGATTGAATGATGAAGTCGACATCACCATGGGAACATTTTCGAAATCCCTGGGTTCCATGGGAGGATTTGTCGCCGGAGATGCCGAAATGATTGAATTTCTCAAACACCGGGCACGGTGTCTGATTTTTACGGCGTCCATGGCTCCAGCAGTCGTCGGAGGAGTTCTTAAAGCCCTTCAACTCATGCAGGAAGAGCCTGAGCGCATTGATGCTCTCTGGCGGAATACCTACAAGATGCATGAAGGTTTTCGTTCCATCGGATTCAAGATCGGGACAACCCAAACCCCCATTGTTCCCATCCTGATTGGTAGCGAAGCCAAGGCGTTTCAATTCACCCAGCGCCTTTACGAAGAGGGCATTTTTGCAACCCCTGCCATTTATCCGGCCGTGCGATACGGAGAAGCCATCGTCCGGACCAGCTATATGGCCACCCACACGGACGAAGATCTGGATCAAGTCCTTGATGTGTTCAAAAAAATTGCCAAACAGCTTGGAACGTTCGATGACCCCGCCTACACCGAACCAGGCCGCCGCAAAGGGGTTTTTGATTTTCGATTGGATCCGGAAGCTGCTCAAAAAACCGCCAAAGTCCCGGCCAAAGTCCCTGCCAAAACCCCTTTGTCAAATGGCGAGCACTTGGAGCCATTGATCTCTCGCTGAATCAAGTTGACGGATATAGGCATTCCGCCACTCATCCTTTGACAGATGTCCGCCCGGGATTGAGTTACTGCCTGTTGTGGCGATAAAACTCAAAGCTGTCCACAAGCGCGAGCCAGCTGGCCTGGATGATGTTATCCGAGACGCCAACGGTTCCCCACGTTTTGTTGCCTGCTGAGGAAACGATCAGGACGCGAGTTTTTGCAGCGGTGCCCCGGGTTCCATCCACAATGCGAACCTTGTAGTCAGCCAGGGCGACATCATCGATCCAACTATAAAATGGTCGCAGGGCTTTTCGGAGGGCCGCATCAAGCGCGTTAACCGGGCCGTCACCTTCTTCAACCGTATATTCGTGAACGCCATTGACCATCAGTTTCACGGTGGCCTCACAGGGATCGGATCCCGATTTGGAATGTCGGAAGTGGCAATGGTATTCTTTGAGTTCAAAGAGGGGGGTGTGCTGGCCGAGGCATTTGCGGATGAGGAGTTCGAAGGACGCCTCGGCGGCTTCAAACTCAAATCCCCGCGACTCAGCCTCTTTGATTTCACGAAGGATGGACGCAACCTCGGGGGAGCCCTTTTCGAGCTGAAAACCGAGATCTTTGGCTTTTACGAGGATGTTGCTCTGGCCGGACATGTCTGAGATGACCACCGTTTGGTGGTTGCCGACCTTGGCGGGTTCCACGTGTTCATAGGCGAGGGCGAGTTTTTGGACGGCGTGCACATGCAGCCCCCCCTTGTGAGTGAAGGCTGCCGAGCCGACATACGGGGCGCGGATGTCCTGTGGCACATTCGCCAATTCGTCCACAAACGCCGAAAGGTGGCGAAGTCCCGTGAGGTCCTTCACCGCCGAAATGCCCATTTTTAATTCAAGATTTGGGATCACCGTCGTGAGGTTGCAGTTGCCAACCCGCTCCCCATACCCATTGATGGTTCCTTGAACCTGCGAGGCTCCGGCCTGAATCGCTGCCAGGGCATTGGCAACACCCAGGCCACTGTCGTTGTGGGTGTGAATGCCAACCGGGCAGCCCAAATGGGAGACCACATCTGCTGTGGCCTCACCCACAAATTGAGGCAAAGACCCACCATTCGTGTCACAAAGCACCAAACAGTCCGCACCCGCATCCCGTGCTGCACGCAGGGTCTCCAGCGCGTATTCCCGGTCATCCCGCAATCCATCAAAAAAATGCTCC
>JBGTAR010000060.1:0-8093 GCA_041749815.1 Terrimicrobiaceae bacterium | reverse complement strand
CATTTGCACGTCAGGATAAGATGGGGGATAATACCCATCTCAATCCATGAAGGCCATTATCCCTCTCATAGGACTCCTTGCCATTGCGTCCCAAGCAACTGGAACGGAAGCCAAACCCGTGTTTGCAAAAAGCGCAGAATTCATTGCGCAGGCCATGAAAATGCGTGAGGACACGCTGAGCAAATCGCAACCTCAGGTGGTTGTTGGTGGTGGCAGCCGCTCGGGCTTCAATCGGTATCCCTGGCGGAACAACATCGTGACCACCGTTTTTTGGATCGGGGAACAACCTACGGCCAATAATCCCACCCCGAACCACAAAAGCTCTTGGGATCAGAATTGGGCCAGAAACTTCGGGGGGTATGATAACCCGGATCCTGCAACCCGGGCCAACTACATCCCGAAAAAGTTCGTTCCCAAACAGAATCCTTTTTACATCGCTCTCCCTTACAATGACACCACCCGCGGGACCACAAAGCCAGAGGCCCGAAAGGTTATTCCCTGGTTCAAGCAGGCGTTTGTCAGGCCCGGAAGGTCCGTGGTTAAAGGTCGTTGGATTGCGGTGCGCTACCAAGGCCGGATTGCCTACGCGCAGTGGGAAGACTGTGGCCCTTTCCGGACGGACCATTACCAATATGTCTTTGGAAATGATCGTCCGAGGCCGAACCTGAATCAGGGAGCCGGGCTTGACGTGTCACCTGCTGTCCGGGATTACCTTGGCCTCAAAGGCAAGGACGTCTGTGATTGGAAGTTTGTTGAGGCGCGAGATGTTCCCAACGGTCCATGGGCAAAGCATGGAGACAACAACACGTTTGTTCTTCAAAAACGTGGGACCAGCCTCTTTGTTGCAGACCGCAACAACGCCTACGGCGCTAAAAAATAGGTGGCTGCACGGATCGCACTCGCCCTGGCGATTGTCGTTCTTTCCTTCACTCCGGCCCAGTCGCAGGAGTATGAGGGCAGGACGCTGGTCAAAGCGCAGCTTCTTTCGGACACTTCAGCCATCGTTGCCGGAGAGTCTTTTCAGGTTGGTTTGCTGCTTGATATGGCCGAAGGGTGGCACACGTACTGGGAGAGTCCCGGCGATGCCGGGCTTCCCACCCGCATTGATTGGAAACTGCCAGACGGGTTTGTTGCCAGCCCGATTCAATGGCCATCACCAAAACGCATCATTGAACCGGGAGATATCCACGCCTTTGGTTACAAAGGGCAGGTCCTGCTCCTAACCACGATCACCCCGCCGCAAACGCTTTCCGAACAGGAAATTCGTATCACGGCGAACGCCTCCTGGCTGGTTTGTGAGGAGATTTGCATTCCCGGGTCGGCAGAACTGGAACTGACGCTTGGTGTGAAGGCGGAAGCGACTCCCATCAACGCAGAAATCTTCGATAAATTCCGTCAACTCCTGCCTCTGGCCACACCACCTCCTTTCGCCTTGAACTGGCAGGAAGCTGTTGATTCAACCTCATTGAAAATTTCCGATGTGCCTCCAACGGCCACCATCGACCTCCTTGTCACCTCGGGAGATGGCATTCATCCCCAGACCGCACGCAATGGGGAAGAGGTCGTGTTTACCCTCGACTCCAAACCTCCGGTCCGTGCTCTTTTGGTTCTGACGGAGGGAGGAGACGTGAAATCCTGGATTGTTGAGAGCGCACGATTGGCAGAATCGACTCCTCCACCACCAACCGTATACACCAAACCGGCACAGCCCGGACTATTGCTTGCCCTGCTTTACGGTTTTATCGGTGGTCTGATCCTTAATCTTATGCCCTGTGTGCTGCCCGTGATTTCCCTCAAGATTTTTGGGTTTATCCGTCAAGCCGGCGATGCTCCAGAAAAAATCTTCCGTCATGGACTGGCCTTCACGGCAGGAATCTTTGCATGGTTCCTTGGCCTCGGTGTTGTTGTTTTGGCGATTAAGGCGGCAGGTGGCCAGGCGACCTGGGCCTTCCAATTTCAAAACCCATGGTTCAACCTTGTTATCGCCGTGGTGGTGTTTGTGTTTGCTCTGAATTTGTTTGGAGTGTTTGAGGTGGTTTTGCCAGGCCGTGCGGCTCAGGCCATCGATGACACGGGAGGCGGGGAAGGTTACCTTCCGTCATTTTTTCAGGGTGTTTTTGCGACGCTTCTTGCAACCCCCTGCACCGCACCTTTTCTTGGCACAGCTCTCGGGTTTGCCTTCAGTCAGCCCCCGGCAATCATTCTCGTGATGTTCGCTTCCGTTGCTGCCGGTATGGCCGCTCCCTATTTGATTTTGTCAGCCAAACCCGCCTGGCTTAAGATGCTTCCGAAGCCGGGTGCGTGGATGGAGCGCCTCAAGCAGTTCATGGGATTTCCGCTGTTAGCAACCCTGATTTGGTTGCTGTTCATCCTCGGTAATCAAAAGGGTCTCGACGCGGTGATTTGGATTGCGGCTTTTCTCCTTTGTCTGGCTCTCGCTCTTTGGATCTATGGGGCGTTTTGTGGCCCGTTCACCAAACCCCGAACCCGATACGTCTCACTGGCCCTTGCTCTCCTCATCGCCGGGTTGGGGACTTGGTATTTTGGCATCATAAAATTTGGGGCCACCGCTCGGAGCACAGAGAGTGGGCAGGTCCAGAATAAGGATGGAATCCCCTGGGTGCCCTTTACCCAAAAGGCTCTGGATGAATTGTTGTCAGATCAAAAGGCCGTGTTTTTGGATTTCACCGCGGATTGGTGCATCTCTTGCAAATTTAATGAGCGAACCGCCATTGATCGCCCCGCGGTTCGAGCCGCCCTCACCAAGGCAGGTATTGTTCCCATGAAAGCGGATTGGACAAATTCCAACCCGGAGATCACCGCCGCCCTGGCGGCATTTGGCCGTGTTGGGGTGCCATTTTATGTGATCTATCCCTCTGGCCGGGTGAACGAGCCCATCATCCTTCCAGAAATCCTAACCGAGCAAATCGTGCTCGATGCTATCGCCAAGGCGACTCAATAAACGGAGAAGCGAATGCTCGCGGATTGCTGCCTGCGTTTCGCGGTGAGGGAATGTTCGCCGCGTGTGAGTGGAATGGCGGGATTGGAAAGGGGAGTGTTGTTCAGAAGCCACTCGCAGTCCGGCAGGGAGCTTGTGGGCACGATCTGCTGACGTGAAGCCGAAAGGGCGGGGTTCCACTCAAAGGCGGCTCCGTTTTTTGGAAAGGTGATGGTGAGTGCCTCGGTGCTTCGAAGCACGGCGCCGAGGTGATTGTGCGGGCCGGCGCACCATGCGGCATACTCGGAGGGGAGGGTCAGCCGGTCATTTTGATACCATGATGCTGCCGTTTCTGTCGGTTGGGTTCCGGGCAAAAACCACTCGCGAATTGTCTGTTCTCCAGATCGGGGGAGGAGCCCGGTCTCCGCAGCAATCTCGGTTCTCAGAAGGCTTTCCGATTCCAATGGCAGGGGGAGCGGTTGGTCCCCGCGGGCGTAAAGGAGACGCATGACTGCCGCCCATAAGGGAGCTGATGATCGCACGGCCAGCAATTCACCCATCGGCCGGGAGTCAAGATTCCCAGCCCAGACAGCAACGGTGTGATCACGGTTAAAGCCGACACACCACCCATCACGAAATCCCGAACTGGTTCCGGTTTTGACAGCCGTTCGTTGAGCCATGTTCAGAGCGGAGGCATTCCCAAAGCTTCTCGTCCGCGCAGCATTGTCCGAAAGGATATCGATCAAAATGTCACACGCTTCCCGGGAGGCCACCTTTTGAATATCGACCGGATCGGCAGTGGTGAACCGCGGCGGGAAGGTCACTCCGCCCCTTGCGATGCCGGCATAGGCCCCAGCCAACTCGAGGGCGCTCACGGGGACATTCCCAAGAATAAACCCTGCGCCATAGGCATCAAAACCTCCGGGCAGGGAAAACCCCCAGGCGTTTACTGTTGCAAAAAAGTCACGGGCTCCCAATCGAGAGAGGGTCAACACAGCAGGAACATTCATGGAATTTCCCAGGGCCTCCCGAACTCTCACCGGTCCATAATACTGGCCGTTGTAGTTTTTGGGGTCATAGTCGGCGTATTCTTGGGAGATGGCGTCTGGCGTGTCCGGCAGAAGCGTGGCTGCGGTGAGAACACGCCGATCCAAAGCGGACAAATACAGAAACGGTTTGAGGGTGGAACCGCTGCTCCGAAGCAAGGAAGCCGAATCCATTGCCAGGCCGCCGCCAGAGACCGCATAAGCACGAACCAAGCCGGTGGAATTTTCGACGACAACCACCGCAGAACCACCAATTCCAAGGGGATTCACGGACGCCAGGTGCAAAGCCATCAAGCGCTCAACGGATTCCTGAAGCTTCAGATCCAATGAGGTGTGCCATGGAGAATCGGCTTTGAATTTTCGGGATTGAAGAGCCGCAACAAAATGCGATGCCTGCGAAGGGGGATCATGGCGTGATGGGATTGGAGGGAACTGCTGAAGCGTTTTGATTGAAAGGGGAAGTTGTCCATGACGTTGGAGATGAACCACGTTTCGTTGATAGCGTTTCGTGGCCGGGGCGGCGTCCCTCCATGGATTCAGGCGGGTTGGCGATTGGGGTAGCCCGGCAAGAAAGATCGCTTCGGAGGTGGAGAGGTCCTTCGCACGTTTGCCAAAATAGGCCTTGGCCGCAGCCTCGGGGCCAATCCTGCGATTCCCATAATCCAGCCGGTTCAGGTATTCTTGCAGGATCCTTTCCTTAGTCCATATCCGCTCCAGCCTCAGCGCGGCCAGGGCCTCCTCAAGCTTCGTCTGAAAAGAACGTTTTGTTTGGCCGGAAGTGATCTTGATCAGTTGTTGGGTGATGGTGGAGGCCCCGGACATCACTTTCCCCTGTTTCATGTTTCTCAGGGTTGCCCCCGCAAGCGCCCAAAGATCGATGCCGCCATGTTCATAAAACCGATGATCTTCAATGCCAACCGTCATCCGGGGAAGCCATGGCCCCATCTCCCGCAAAGCAATCGGGTGACTGGCTCTTGCTGATTGGGTTGGCAGGATGGCAAACGCCATTCCCCGGTAATCCATAAGCGTGGGGGTGGTTTCGGGTTCCTCAAACAATGCCGCCGGAAGCGCCGCCCGCCGGATACCAGCCTCCAATAAAATAAACGCCACGGCAAAAACCAGAAGCCCACCGAGCAATGCTGTTCGCCATGAGATCCTTTTCATCAGATGCTGCAATGGTTATCTGTTGCTGATCCTGAAAACAAACATTCAATGGAGGCATGCTCCGGGCATTATTTGCACAGCACGAGAAGAAGACTTTGTGACAACCTGTTAGCCCTCATGGTTTTGGCGGACCAAGTTTTGGTCGTGAAAGGAGACGGAAGATATGGCCGCTGCGGCTCTGTTTGGAGGTTGTTTGCCAATCAGCGAGGCAAGGTTCGGCTCAAATGCTGTTTGAGCCATTGATCATCAAGGAGTCTTTTTTTTGATCTCTTTGTCGACTTGTTCCCGGTCTTTCCCCAACGATTTTTCCTGAGCTTCCTTCAGATGATGCAAATCCTTCTGCTTCCCGGGAAGTTTCTCGAAGGTTTCTGTATCCTCACCCGATTTTTTTCCTGGGTCGTTTGGTTTTTCGCTCATGGTTGTTCTTGTAATGCTTTGGAAAATGATGTTCCCCGTACCCCTGACCCCATACCGCACAAAACCGAGCCACACAAGGGCAAACGCGGAATTCCTCCCGCGTTAAGGGCACCCATGAGTAGGTCTGGCCAGCCAATGCGGCTGCCTGGCCCGCCAACACCCAAAGATCGATGCCGCCATGCTCATCATCCTCGAAAACTACCTCTTATGCCGGGAACATCCCTGAAGAAAAACCAAATCACGCCTGCTTTGTCCAATTGATGGATGTCCCCCCCTGTCCCTTCTTCAACCCTGGCGTGGTTCTGCTTCAAGCCAACCTGCCACTGACTGAAATCCCGCAGGCTCCATCCAATGGAAATATCTCAATCATAATGACTTGAATTGAGATAATATTCCTTTCGAGCGACGATTCTCCCTTGCCATGGCCGGTATAGAGCCTTGACCATGTCGTATTTCAGGTTAGATTTTAATCTCACCCCCGACCTCACCCCCGACGTTGAAACTAAAAATAGGAGTAAAACACAGATGAACAAAAAAATTAATTTGCCTTGTTTGGGCATCATTGCTCTCGGAGCCATACTCAACTCTTCAGGCGCCATGGCGCAGGTGGATTTCATTAAAGCCGATAACACGACTGTGCTTAACGCGGACGGAAGCTACACCACCCCAGGTGTTCCGACGACCGCTGATACGATTGTTTTCGATGGCACTGTGACAACAAACTCTCAAATTCCGGTTGGAGCTGGTGGCATTTCTGTCAATGGGTTGAGGATTGAAAGTTCGCTAACCGCGCTTCCAATAATCACAACGACGGGTGGCTCGGGTTTGACTTTGGGTTCCGGTGGCATCACCAAACAGGATGGAACGGCATTGTTTCGGATCTCGGCACCACTCACGCTTTCTGACTCCCAAACCTGGGATGTTGGTTCCGGGACGGGCTCCCTCAGATTGAGTGGCCAGTTCAATTCGGGGGGCAATGCCCTGCTGGTCCAAGGCGCTGGAATATTGGAGTTACAGGCAACAAATACCTTCGATTCATCAGTAACGATCACCAACGCCCAAGTCTCGATTTCGTCTGCCACCGCCAATGTCACACTGGGCGGTGCAAACACCTTCGATACACTCTCAATCACCAATGGACGTGTCAGTGGATCAACCATCGGAGATTATGGAGTATCCAGTAATTTTGGGGATGGCGGTACGAATACGGTCATCACATTGGGAGGGACCTCCACCACGGGGGCTGTTGAATACTCCGGAACGACTGCTGCTTCCAACCGGGATTTCAGACGGAATGCCAACAACTCTGGCAATGCAGGCAATATCAACGGCATCATTGAGGTCACCAGTGTGGGGGAAACGTTGACTCTCTCAGGCAATCTGATTTCTGCATCGAGTTCTGTGAATGGAGGATGGAGTCTGGGTGGCAATGGAAATCTAACCATTCAAAGCGACATTAACAACCAGGCCAATGGCGGACTCACATCTTTGGACAAGTTTGGAAATGGCGTGCTGACCTTGTCCGGCACCAACTCTATTGAAGGGGGCACCACCGTATCCGCTGGCACCCTTCTGGTTAATGGTTCCCTGACGGCTTCCAGCAGCGTGAATGTCTCCTCCGGTGCCACTTTGGGTGGTTCGGGCACCATCACCGGCGCTGTTGTGATCGATGGAACCCTTTCCCCTGGTAGCAGCCCGGGATTGCTCTCCACCGGCGATCTCATGCTCAACAGCGGTGCGGATTCTTTTTTCCAAATCAACGGACTCACCCGCGGGATCCAGTTTGACGCCGTCGATGTCACCGGCCTGCTCACCCTTGGCGGCACCCTGACGATTGACTTCGGATTCACCCCTCAGGTAACTGACACCTTTGACCTCTTCGACTTCACCTCCCAAATGGGTGACTTTTCCTCGGTGGTTTTTGTGGATCCGGGTTTTGGCGGAACATTTGATGCCTCGACCGGCGTTCTCTCCCTCTCCGCCGTTCCCGAGCCTGGATCCTTTGCGATGCTGATCGGTGGATTGGGCGTCCTCGCCTTACTGCGCCGCCGCTCGAAGACTGCCTAATCCCCAAAATAACGCCCATGAGCATGAGTAAGGGCACACTGATTTTTGCACTAACCAGGAGTGTGTTTCCAAAATCTGGCCACCACCGAAACGAAAGCTGAAAGCGCTCGCCTCGATGTGCATGATAGCACGAATTGGCTCAAAGTGACTGGCCGAGGAGAATCTCCGCTCGTCAATTGCAGTCAGGGTTAAGCCCGGTCCAGCCAACACCGGAAGCTCGATGCGACCCACCGCGATGCGTGGAGGTCTGAGCTCCGGCTGCCGGTGTTGTCGGGATGGACTCAGTAGCCTATTGGGCAAGGAATCCCCCATCAACGGCAAGGGAGGTGCCGGTGATGAAGGAGGCGTCATCGCTTGCGAGGAAGAGGACCGCTTGGGTGATTTCTTCGGGAGTCCCCATCCGTTTGACAGGATGCATGTCTCGAAGATACTGCTTGGCCTCCTCCTGTCCTCCGCCCGTG
>JBGTAR010000059.1:0-14994 GCA_041749815.1 Terrimicrobiaceae bacterium | reverse complement strand
GGTCGGGGGTTCAAATCCCTCCCTTGGCAAATTTCAAAAACACACATTTATGGCAAACATCAAATCCGCAAAAAAACGTGCTCTCCAGAGCGAACGTCGCCGCGCAAAAAACTCCAGCGTCATCACAGCCCTCAAATCCTCACAAAAGAAATTGAAGACGGCGATCGCCGGAGGCAAAACGGACGAGGCTCGCGAGGAGTTCAAGAAGTTGAGCTCGAGCCTGGATAAAGCCGCCAAGCGCGGAATCATCCACAAAAATTCCGCCAACCGCAAAAAAGGGATCCTCACAAAGGCCCTGAAAAAAGCAGCCTGAACGTTTTTTTCAGCGGTCGGAAGGATTCAGACCGCGGTCCGCTCAGAAAGGCCGGTTGTTAAACCAGAGCTTCTTCAGTTTCGTGCTCTGAAGCCTCGGGGGATTCCAGAGAGGCTGCGGGCATCGGAGCCTGGATCTCCAGAGCCAGACGGTCAGCCTGTGCGGAGTGACCGCGCTCGAAGTGGAAGGATTGGGGGTCACTTCCAAGCAAGACAAGCACTTCGCTGAGGAATTTGGATTTGCGCTCCGTCGCAATTCCGTCAGTCGGAATTTCCAGAATCAGCGTTCCCCGGAGGCGGGGGGCGACAAAAAACGCAGAGGATGGTTCGCCTTCGAAGGTGACCAACCAACCCGAGTGATTTTTTGCAAGGCGCTGACCGCCACCGCTCAGACAGAAGACTGCGGATTTGATCGGAGCTGGGGAGGCATGCGCCCGACGAAGAGCCCGTTCACATCCGGACGGCAGAGTTGGGGTGCGGGATTGCACCTGATTGGCGGGGTTGTTCAATTTTCGCCATGCCAGCCAGGTGGTGGCACGGATGGAACGAAGAATTCTGGGCAAAACAGCCCAGATAATCCCAAGCAGGACGATGGCAATAATTCCTGCAATCACCGGGTTGAAGACAAGAAGGCCAAGGCCTCCCAGAACAACCACATCCTCCCCCAGACTCAATCCAATATTGGAAACCGGCTCGGGAGAGGTGTTCGCGAGCAATCGCGCACCGGCTTTGGCTGTATGGGAAGTGAGGGCCACTCCCCCTGCAAGCAGTGCAGCCACGACTTTGGCCGCAGGGGCCGCCTCGCCGAGCGCCAAAACCGCAAGCAGCGCCCCTCCCAAAGGACGAATCACGGTGTGGACTGAATCATTCAATGAATCAATCCATGGCACCTTGTCCGCAAAAAACTCCAGGATATAGAGTGCGGCGCTGATGCCAATAACCCACGGATCCGCCAGTGCGCCAAGCTGCTCCAGATTTGCTGGCAAGACCACCCATTTGAGGTGAAGGCTCAGACCGGTCACAAACACGGTGAGGTAAAGATTGATACCAGCCAGGGTTGCCAAGCCAAGTGCGACGCTGAGCATTTCGATGATATCCATAGGTCAGTTCAAATCATCGCGAGGGACTGAAAAAATGCAAGCGCAAGGTCGGTGAACAAATTGCGTGGAATCCATTCCTTTCAGATTCTTTTCTCGACAGAACCATCCTACGTGGTTTAAGTAAATCTGTCTCACCACCTAGAGTTTCCTATGCCCAGATATTCCTACGTTGCCCTCGATGCCCGCGGTCAAGAATCAGCCGGCGTCATTGATGCCGCCTCCCAAAATGAAGCCGTCGGCCAATTGCGACAGGCCGGCTATTTTCCAAAAACCATTGCCGAAGAGGGCAAAGGCGGCAAGGCCCCAAAAGCGGCCAAGGCGGCTGTTGCAAAAACTCCGGGCAAAAGCGGCGGATTGTCTCTACCGTTCCTTGAGCGTCAGACCATCAAGGGCAAAACCCTGATGATTTTTACGCGCCAGTTGGCCACGCTCATTGATGCAGGCCTCCCGCTGTTGCGAGGACTCACGGTGCTTTCCAAACAAGAGCCCGACCCCGTTCTTCGCAAGGTGACCATCAACCTGGCAGAAGCAGTTCAAGGCGGCGGCACGTTCTCGGAAAGTCTGGCGGGACACCCGAAGATTTTTAACAAACTCTATGTGAACATGGTGAAAGCCGGTGAGTTGGGTGGTGTTCTTGAACTGGTTCTCTTGCGCCTGGCTGAATTCCAGGAAAAAGCCCAGAAAATCAAAAACAAGGTCGTCTCGGCCATGTTTTACCCGATCATCGTTTTGGTGATTGCGATCGCCATCATGGCCTTCCTTCTGGTCTTCATCGTGCCAAAATTTGAAGCCATTTTTGCCGACATGCTCGGTGGGAAACCTCTTCCAGCTCTGACGCAATTTGTGATCGGCGCGAGCAATTTTGCCAAGGATAACGTGTTTCTGATTATTGGCGGCGCGATAGTGCTGGCCATTGTGTATGTTCTTCTCAGCAAAACTCCCAAGGGGGCCATTGTGCTGGACAACATCAAGCTAAAGGCCCCACTTTTTGGTGACCTCACACGCAAAAGTTCCATTTCGCGCTTCACCCGCACGCTGGGCACACTGGTCACGTCTGGCGTTCCCATTCTTCAAGCCTTGAACATCACGCGTGAAACCGCCGGAAACTCCGTGATCGCCGACGCCATCATGAAAGTTCATGACAGCGTGAAAGAGGGTGAATCCATTGTGCAACCTCTCGAAGCGAGTGGGGTCTTTCCCCCCATGGTGATCAGCATGATCGACGTGGGTGAAGAAACCGGTCAGTTGCCGGAGATGTTGCTAAAAATCGCTGAGGTTTATGATGACGAGGTTGACAATGCCGTCACCGGTCTCACCTCCCTGCTGGAGCCAGTGATGATCGTATTTTTGGCCGTGGTTGTGGGAACAATCGTGATCGCCTTGTTCCTCCCCCTCATCAGCATCATCAGCGGAATGCAAGAACAGTAATGAAAATCCGGAAGCCTGAGCACAGCAAACACCCAAGCGTCAGAGCGGCAATGCGTCGTTCTCTGGGGTTTTGGAGCCTGAGAGCACGGTTTTCGGGTTTCACCCTGATCGAGCTTTTGGTCGTGATGGCAATCATTGCCATCTTGGCAGGGCTCGTTCTCAGCACCGCAGGTTATGTTCAAAAAAAGGGTGCCACATCCCGCGCCGAAGCAGAAGTTGCCGCACTGAGTGCAGCCTTGGAAAGCTACAAGGCTGATATGGGGGATTATCCTTCAGGCACCAACGGGAGTCCGACGAGCACCGCAGCTCCAGGCAACGCAAACACTTTCCTTCGTGGCGCCCTTGCCCCCAACGGATCCAACACACTCAATCCTCTCAACAAGGTTTATTTTGAGTTTCCCAAAGGTATGGGCACAAGTGGGGCGGACCCAGCAGCCACAAACGTTGCGGTGCTTGATCCCTTTGGTGAGGGTTACGGCTACCGTTACCCCGGCACGATGAATGGTTCCAATTTCTTTGATCTCTGGTCCCGCGCGGGCACGACGAATAGCAACGCTTGGATCAAGAATTGGTAGGAGGAGCTTTCCGGGTCTGCCAAAACCACTTTTCCTAGGGGATGCCGTGTCAGGCTCTTAACCCCTGACTCTTCTTCAATCGGTGAAGAGGATTGACCCTTTTTATTTCTTCTCCGGTCAAGAGGGGTCTTCTTTTGGATTGGAGATCAGTTCAGAAGCTGATCAAAACGTTTGGCAGGATTGGCGTAGAACGGGTAGCGGGAGGTATCACCGAGGGAAGGCTTGAAGCGCCAGTGCTTATAGGGCCAGAGCCAGTATTCGGGGTTTTCCCGGATGACACCCTCCAACACGTCCCATGTGCGTTGGGTGATGTCCTGGACGGGGGTTTCCGGGGTGAAGGGAATCTCCGGGTGCCAGACAATGCGGTAGCGTCCTCCAGCAATCGGGCGACACTCGAGAGGGACAATGGAGGCGCCGGTTTTGAGGGCCAGGGCCGCATGCATTTGGGTGATGCTCGTTTTTAAACCACCAAATTGGGTGATGACCGTGCTGCCAAGTTTCGGATCCAGACTGAGGTCGGCAAGAAATCCGAACTTGCCTCCATCACGGAGGTTTTTGAGCATTCGGAGCATGGCGCGTTCGCGGGGAATGATGGGATGTCCGGTGCTGCTGCGAAGCCTGTCAAAGATGGGTCCAATCAGCGGGTTTTTAAACTGCTGGGCCACGAGCGGCATCTGACAAATCCCGTAAGCCCCCGCCAATCCGACCCATTCAAAATTTGAGTAATGCATGGTGGCATAAATCGCAGGGCGGGATGGGTCGGTGTTGCAAGGACTGTCGCGGATGCCTTCAAAATCCACCCATTTTTCAATGACCTCACGGTTGAGATTGGGGGCCCAGGCAAGTTCCAGCATCGTCCTCGCAAACGATTGGTAGGAGGCCCGGCCAATTTGGATGCGGCGTTCGGGAGTGAAGGAGGTCCCAAAGGCGGACTCCAGATTGGCCAATGCCACATTTTTTCCGCGCGTATCGAAGGTCCACCCCATTGCTCCTGCCATGTTTGCAAGGGGCCTGATAAACCCGAAGGGCAACCCGGCGATAAACTTGCACCCCAGCCGGAGCCCCAGAAATTCAAGGCGATGGCGCAGAGAGTTGGTCATGCCTCAATCCGCGGAAACACCGGAGAAGGAGCACCCACGGTGTGACCATCGGGCAGCCCCCCCCACCCTGCTTCGGAATACTGAAGGGGAGTTAAAACCTGCAGTTGATCGAAAATTGCCGCGGAGGCCTCTGGCAGAACGGCAGCGTGCAAGATGGCAAGAATGCGCAGGGATTCGGCAAGCGAATAAAGCACCTCATCAAGCCGATCCGCCTGCTCGGGATCTTTGGCGAGCTTCCAGGGAGCGGTCTCTTCCACATAAGTGTTGCAGCGAACAACCAATCCAGAAGCGGCCTCCAGCGCCAAATGGGTTTCACATTTGTCAAAGGCTTGGGCGTGCAGACAAACCGCCTGCCGGGCCGCCTCCTCAAGGGGTGACGACGCAGGGCGCTTCAACACGCTTCCACGATATCGGGCCGACATGTTGAGGGTGCGGTTGAGCAGATTCCCCAAACCATTGGCAAGGTCGGCATTGTAACGGGCTATAAGCCGTTCTTCGGAGAACTCCATGTCTTGTCCCGTGGACGCTTCCCTCATCAGATAATACCGCAACGCGCCTGCTCCGTAACGTTCCGCCAACTGCACGGGATCCACCACATTGCCGAGGCTTTTGCTGACTTTGTCACCTCCAAGATTGATATACCCATGGACCAGCAAATTGGGAATTTTGTCATCGGGAACCCCGAGGGCATGCAGCATGATCGGCCAATACACCCCATGGGCAGGAATCAGAATATCCTTACCGATCACATGGTGATCCGCGGGCCAGAGGGCATTGAATCGAGCGGGGTCAGAGCCATACCCGGCAAAACTGATGTAGTTGATCAGGGCATCAAACCACACATAGGTGACAAACTCGGAGTCGAAGGGAAGTTCAATGCCCCACGAAAGCCGGGATTTTGGTCGGGAGATGCACAGGTCGCCGGAGATCTTTTCGACCGCATTGCGGAGTTCAAGTTGCCGGAAGCTTGGGGTCACAAATCCGGGGTGGCTGTTGATAAAATCCATGAGCCAGCCTTTGTGTTCGGCGAGCCGAAAATAATAATTTTCCTCCTCCAGATAAACCACCTCTCCCCACTCCGGACCAAATGTGCCATCAGCACCGCGCTCCTTGTCAGTGAGGAATTGTTCCTGCCGCACACTGTAATGACCACCATGTGAGGCGCGCGTGATTTTACCTTCCGCATGAAGTTTGGTGAGGATCTCACGAACACAGACCTTGTGCTGAGGATCGGTTGTGGCCGCCCAAACATCATAAGAAATGCCAAGCTGCCTCCAAAGGGCCAAAAATTTTTCGGTGAGGTTCTCTGCAAATTCTTTTTCACTGACTCCGGCTTTCTCCGCAGATTGCTGGACTTTCTGCCCGTGCTGATCAACGCCCGTGAGAAAAAGAACCTCCTGCCCACGAAGGCGACGGTCGCGGGCAATCACATCGGCCAGGATTTTTTCGTAGGCGTGACCGATATGCGGCGGGGCATTGGTGTAATCAATGGCGGTGGTGATATAAAAAGTCTTGGTCATGGAAAGGATGGTCAGGTCGCTGGGTTGGTTGGAGGATCGGGGAGCTGCATTTTAGTCACATCCCCTCCCCAAGAAATCACTTTGGCTTTCAGACCGGCGGCTTCTGCCTCCTTGATGTCGCCGTTCCGTACGTAAAACAAGGAGAGGCTTGACCAAGCGAGCTGGTCATTCGGGCGAAGGGCCACGGATCGCAGACCCGCTTGAATGGCCTCAGCGGGCTGCCCGGTCTTCATGAGAGCCATGCCAAGGGCATGCCACGCATCAAAAAATTCCGGGTCGATTTCCGTGCACTGACGGTATTTTTCGACGGCAGCCTCCAATTCTCCGATTGCCAAGTCGCCGCTGGCTTCCTCAAAAAGATCCACCGCACGACTTGATTCGCTCATTGGCCGCGCTGACGAGGTTGGGTGATATTTGCCGCTCGCCGTTGGGCGTCCAGCCACACTGCAAAAAACAGGTCCTGTTTGTTGCCGAGAATTTGCTGGGCGATTTCTTTTTCATTCGGCAATGCGTCTCCGCTGTCAATGCGTTGGGTCACAGCCACCGCACTTCCGCCCGATTGGGTCGGCAGGAAATTCGAGATCTGGCCGGGCTCAAGCAGGATCGAAGCCCGAAACAGGGATTGAACTTCAGGCGGCAGTTGTGGGTTGGATGGATCGACCGCCTCAAATTTTTCTGAGGTCACACCGGCAGCCGTGGCCGCATCAGAAGGAGACGCCCCGGCTTGCATGGCCTCCCGGACTTTGACCAGAGCGGCATCGGCGCGCTCCCGCACCAGTTTTTCTGCTCCTGCTGACCGAACACGCTGCTCGGCGAGCGCGCGTGACTCTTCAAAGCTCATCTCACGCTCGGCAGAACGGTTCACCACGCGATACACAAAAAAGTCGTCTCCGGCCTGCACCACGTCACTGATAGGCACCTCTTCCGTGAGCAGGAAAGCGCCTTGGGAAACAGCCGGAGGAAGGCCGGATGCATACTGTGCTATCGATCGGCTAAAAGCTGGGGAAGTTTTAACGTCCACTCCTGCCTCCTTGGCTGATGCCACGAAGTTTTCTGCCGTGGCAGACTCTGCAAAAGCCGCCGCTTTGGCGGCCACCTCCTGAAGGGCCTCCACTTTCTCTTTCCCTTCAAGAGCCTTTTGTTCCTCCGACAAGGTGAACATGGCGGATTCGACAGTGATCGTTTCAGGTGAAACGAACTGGCGGGCGTTTTGGGTATGGTAGGTCCTTGCCTCTTCTTCGGTGACGGTGATTTCTGCAAGCACTGGCTCCATGGGAAACTTCAAAATCGTCAGATCAGCTTTCTGAAAAAACCGCACCGCACGCTGGGTTTCCGCTGCCTCCAAGGCCGCAGGTGATCCCACAAGAGCTTTGACTTTTTCAAAGCGCAAGGAATCGCGAATCACTTCTTCCAAATAGAGGGTTGTCATGCCACGTGGCCCCAACTGGCCAGCGGTGAAACTTTCAAATTTTTTGGGATCAAAAGCCCCATTCGTTTGAAAAGCAGGAAGGGTTCTCACCCGCTCTGCAACTTGCTCGGTGGTGGGTTCGACACCCAAAGCAGCGGCTTCATGACGGAGCACCAGCGTGTTCCAAACGTATTGGGAGAGATCGGCTTCTTCGTTGCCACTCATGCCTCCCAAGCCGCTCACCAAGTCAAGTTGCCCGAGCGCGACGGCCAGTTGATACGCCCTGACTTGACGATCCACATCCGCCTTGGTGAGTGATTTTCCATAAACTTTTGCGGCGACGTTTGAGCCAAATTCGGAGGGGTCTGAGGGGTTGTAAAGCCAGGCAAAAGCGATGATGGTGAGGGCGGCCACAACGATCATGAGGCCTTTCTGATTTTTACGGATGGTATATAACATGGGTGGAAATTTGCGAAACAGTTGATTTGGGCGAGAGTTTTGATTAAATGAGTCCTTCCATGAATGCAAGCGTGTCCCCCTGGGCTTCCAAAATTGCCCTTTGTCTCCTTCTCGTCGCAACATCCGTTTCCGGCTGGGCTCAGGATGTTTTGGTTTTGACAAATGGTCAACGCCGGGAAGTACAAGTCCTCAGCGTTTCTGATGGACGAGTGCGCTTCAAGGCCGGGCCAGCCGAGACGACTCTCCCTCTTGACCAAGTGGCCTCGGTCAGAATGGCAGCCCCCAAAGCCTTTGAGGAAGCGGTGGAGGTTTGGAAAACCGGAGATGCGGCAAAAACCCTCCCCCTGTTGAAGCCCTTGGTGGAAAATTTTCGGAGTTTACCCGCCCCTTGGGCTGAGCGGGCATCGGCTCTGCTCGGCACCGTGTTGTTGGAATCTGGGGATCTCGCCGGGGCGGAAGCGGCCTTTGCGGCTTTTCAAAAAGCCTATCCTGATGCGACGGGACTTGCAGATATCGGCCTTGCACGGCTTGCCGTTGAAAAAAAGGATTTCGCCACGGCTAGTGCCAAATTAACCCCCATTGTGGAAGTCGGGAAAAAAACCCTCCTGGCAGAAAGCGGCAAAAGCTCGGAATACGGACAGGCTTTTTATCTGATGGGCAATGTTCTTGAAAACGAAGGCAAGTTCCCTGAGGCCCTTGAGCATTACCTCCTTGCTGTGACGGTCTTTTACGAAGACCCGGCCGTTGTCAACCGCGCCCAGGCGCGTGCGGACGCCCTCATCAAAGAAAAAAATGTTTCGGTGCCATGATGCCCGTGCTTGATCACCGAACAAATATCCCCTATCACAAGTAACCCATCGCATGAAGAACCGTAAGCTCGCCCCAACATCCCTCCTCGCTGTCCTCCTCCTGATCTGCCATCTCCCGCTCGCTTCGGCCGCGGAAGCCGAAGATCACAACATCCTCCAAATGATCTTGGATGGTGGACCTCTCATCGTCTTCATCTGGATATGTATTCTTGGTACATCCACCATCATGGTGACGTTTATCATCCAGCTATTCCTCAATCTCAGGGATGAATCGCTTGCGCCCAAAGCCCTAGTGGAATCTCTTGCTGCGACAATCTCAGCCGGCAACTATCAAGAAGCATGGGAAATTTGTCGCGCCAACAAGGCCTATGTGGCCCAGGTGCTCAGAGGAGCCCTCGAGCGCATCGGTCGCGGCAAGGATGCTGTCGAAATTGCCTTGGTGGAATACGGCGTGCGCGAAGCAGGTATTTTGAAAACCAAAAACAGCTACCTTTCGGTGATCGGGGTGGTGGCTCCCATGATCGGGCTGTTGGGAACGGTTATTGGTATGATGGGGGCCTTTGCGGTCTTGGGATCCTCAGGTGTTTCGGATCCACGCGCCCTGGCTCTTCGAATTGGTGAGGTGCTCATGGCCACGGCCAGCGGTCTTTTTATCGCGATCCCTGCCTTCGTGTTTTATTACTACTTCCGCAATCGCTCAACTTTGGTCATCGTGAATGCCGATGACACCTTGAACCGTTTGGTGGAGGATATTCCCTTCGAAGAGTTGAGCGGAATCCGCATCGGCGACAATTTTGAAGCCGGAGCTGGTGCACCAACCGTGGGAGCTTCCTCCTCTCACCGGGTCTCAAAAACCCTCACAACCAACTGCCCTGTGTGTAATGGTGTGATCCAACCCGGCCAAAATCCCTGCCCCCATTGCAGCGCCACGTTGGACTGGGCTTGATCTTTTGACCCCCAGACCACACCCACTCCATGTCTGAATCCCACAGCCCACGGCACAAAAATCGCCGATTCCGTAAGCCGGATCCCGACGCCGAGCCGGAGTTTCAGATCGCGCCGATGATTGATATCTTGTTGGTGTTGCTGGTGTTCTTTATGTCGATCAGCACCACCGAGGTGCTGCAATCCAACAAGGAGATCAACCTTCCCGTGGCCAAAGAGGCAAAGGAAGCCAAGGAGAATCCGGGGCAGGTCATCATCAACGTCGCCCACAACGCCATCAACAATTCGACCGTGATTGAGATCGATGCCCGGGAATACCCCGGCCCTGCCGATATGATTGCGCTTTTGGATAGCAAGGTCAAAGCCAACCCCTTGCTCCGTGTGGTGGTGCGAGCGGACCGGGAAGTGCGTTACGAATTTCTTCGCAGCATCCTGGAATCGGTGGGAAAAGCAGGTGTTGGCAACGTGACATTTTCCGTGGTGGACAAAGACCCAAATGCGGTTTCCCCTCCTGCGGCTTAACCCTCAACAGAAATAAAATTATGGCAGGTGGTGGAGTATCAGAAGATGGAGATGCGGGATTCCAAATCGCGCCCATGGTGGACGTCGTGTTTGTGCTTCTCCTTTTTTTTATGGCCTCGGCAGGCTCACAAATCATCGAGAAGGAGCTGAACATCAACCTGCCAAGTGGCCGTACGGAGAACGCCCAGCCTGGCACGCCCTCAACCCCGATCATCATTGACATTTTTCCGGATGGCCAAGTCCAACTCAACAACCGGGTCTATGACAACCCGGCCAACAAGGACCTCCCGGAATTGAGGGCATGGTTGAAGGACACGATCGACAAATTTGGTGACAAGGATCCGGTGATCATTCGCCCGGACCCGCAGACCAAACATGAACGAATCATGGATGTGCTGAATGCTGCTGCCGCTGCAGGCGTCAAGAACCTCACATTCAGTTGAAATCCTGCCTTTGGGACTCCCCCAACGCAGGGTTGCACTTTGAACCGGCATGAGTGATCTTCGGCACGTGTCCGCTCCATCCTCCAACCGATTTGCCATCTCATGGCCAATCGTTCTTCCGTCGTTGGCTATTGCTGCGATCATTTTTGTGCTTTTTGGATGGGTGGCTTATGCTGCGGGCTATAATGAACTGCGGGTTCCCATTCTGGAATTTGCATCAGGATTGTGGAACCTGGAGGACTGGCAGCATTGTTTTCTCGTACCCATCGCTGCCGGAGTTATCATCTATCTCGACAGGAAAAAACTGGCAGCCCTGCCCATTTTAGGCACTTGGGTTGGCCTTCCTGTGATTGTTGTGGGGCTTGTTCTTTACTGGTTCGGCTACCTGGCTGACATTGTCTATCTTGGCTACATCAGCGCCCAACTGGTGCTGGCCGGTCTTATTTTGCTATTTTTTGGCTGGGCTTGGATGAGGGCACTGGCATTCCCATGGCTCTTCCTTGGCTTCATGTGGCCGCTGCTCTTTTTGGATAACGTCCTGGCGTTTCCGTTGAGGGGAGTGATGTCCAAAGCTAGCGTGATTGTGTTGAACGGGATCGGGGTGGCGTCCACGCTGAGCGGCACGGCCATTCTCTCCGCACCAGACCCCATCATTGGGCGTCCAATCGGAAAACTATTTTCAGTGGATGTGGCCGACCCATGCAGTGGCATCCGATCCTTGTTTGCTTTAATGATGGTCTCCGCACTCTACGGCCATTTTGCCCTCAAAGGCTGGTGGAAAAAGTGGATTCTGTTTGCCGCCTCCATGCCTCTCGCCGTGCTGGGCAACCTTTTCCGAATCCTGATGCTCACCTTTGGAACAATTGCCATGGGCCCCGCGACGGCAATCGGGACATTGGAGAACCCCAGCTTTTTCCACATGTTGTCCGGTTACCTCGTTTTTGCGGTGGCCATCGCAGGAATGCTCGGTATTGCAAAACTTTTGAACCTCGATTGGAGAAAGGTGGCTTCGGGCTTCCCGAAAATTCAGCCTCCCAAAAACACTCGCCGGGTTGAAACCCGACAAGTTCCGAGCGAAGATGCTTATTAGTAGACGATCTTCCAAATTCCTATGAGCACTGAAACCCAAAAACCGGCACCAATTGATGTGAAGCAAGCCGATGCGCCTGCAAAGAACAAGATCTCCAGCATGTTTTTCATCAAGCTCCTTGCTGTCGCAGGAGTCATTGGGGTCACTCTGTGGTTCTGCATGAGTGCTTCCGAGTTAAACACCGTTGCCGAACCGGGCGTGCAAATGTCTCTTCCGCGGCAAGTTGGCAACTTTTTCGGCACCGAGGAGGAGGCTTCCGAGGCGGAAAGAAAAATTTTGCCCGGAGATACAGAAATCGTCAGGATGCGTTACGAAAATATCAAAGGCGACTCCATCACTGCCTCGATTGTTTTGAGTGGAGGGGAAAAGCGCAGCATCCACCGTCCGGAAATCTGCCTGCCTGCTCAAGGCTGGACGATCGGCTCTGGAAATGTCATTCCCATTTCCCTTGTCAGTGGGAGAACCATGGACGTCATGCAACTCAATCTCTCGCGCCCCGTGGAAATCCAGCCAGGCGTTTTCCATCAAATTCGTTCCCAATTCCTCTATTGGTTTGTCGGAAAAGATATCACAACCGCCGACCACAAGGTTCGGATCTTCAAAACCAGTTGGGATCGCGTCTTTAATAAAACCAACCATCGCTGGGCTTATGTCCTGGTTTCCGGCTTGGTGGAGGACAGTATCCGCCCTGGAGGAAGAAACTCCGAGGAGACCACAAAAATGCTGGAAGAATTTATTCGGGAGATTGTTCCCTCATTCCAGAAGTCGGAAATGAAAGTGGCGGCGGCCAACCATAAATAACGACCGGCCTGCCAATCCCTGAAACCACCCCTTGCGCCAGAGGAGGGAGACGTGCAGGATATCTTCCCATGAATTTCCCAAGCCCAGCATCCGAGAATCCATTTAAATCGGCACCACTTCGACCGCGGCTGGCACCCCGCTCGACGCACACCTACGCGATTGTTGCCAGCCAGTACAATTTGGAATACACACAATCCCTTGTTGACCATGCCACCCGGGAGTTGGCAATTTTGGAGCAGGGCGCAACCTCCCACGTGATCTGGGCTCCGGGCTCTTTTGAGATCCCGGTCCTTGTCAAAATGATGGCCAGCCAGGCTCGATTTGATGCTGTGATTGCCTTTGGAGTTCTCTTTGAAGGTGAGACCATGCACGCCGCCCTGGTTGCACAGTCCGTGACAAACGCCTTGCAGACGATTGCCATCGAAACCGGTGTTCCCGTTCTGGATGGAGTCCTCCTTTTGAATTCTCCGGAGCAAGCCCATGCTCGCTGTGTGGATGTGGAGAATAACCGGGGCGTGGAAGCTGCCAGAGCCGCCATATCTGTCACTCGGAGTGCCAGAGAAATCCTCGCCAAATAAAAGGACGTTATGGGAGTTCGACGAGAAGGCCGGGAAGCGGCCGCACAATACCTGTATCAACTGGACATTAACCAGGGCAGTGACAGGGAAACCTACTACAAAATGCGGGGCATCAGCCCCAGCGCACGCAGATTTTCCGAGGAGTTGCTGGAAGGCCTGGCCACGCATTCATCGGTGATTGATGAAATGATTCGGACCCATGCCCGCAACTACGAATTTCATCGCATCTCCGCCGTGGACCGAAACATCCTCCGCGTGGCCGTCTACGAAATGCTGCATTGCCATCAGACCCCCCCGATTGTTGCCATCAATGAGGCCATTGAGATTGCCAAAAAATACAGCACAGAAGATTCCGGGCGGTTTGTGAATGGAATCCTCGATAAAATCCGAGGCGGGCTGGACCGTCCTTCCCGCACCCCACCTCAAGACAGCTGATGGCTTCCGGCTTTTTTCGATCCATTGTAGAACGATTTCGGGGACGCCCCGTGGATTGGGATGAATTGGAGGAGTTGCTCTTGCGGGCAGATCTCGGAGTGCCAATGACTTTAAAGATCCTCGAGAGCCTGCGGGAGCGCCCGGGCACCCTGGATGCTGACTCGGCCGTCTCCGTCGCCAAGGAGGAAATTCTAAGAGTGTTTCCGCCGCCACCCCCTCCGCTAAGGCCGCACCCTGCTCTCCCCAAAGCCATCCTGGTGGTCGGGGTCAATGGCACGGGCAAAACAACGTCCACGGCAAAACTTGCCTCATGGCTCACCAAGAAGAGGCATTCCTGTCTGCTTGTTGCTGCGGATACCTTCCGCGCGGCTGCCATCGAACAATTGGAATCATGGGGCAACCGACTCAATGTTGAGGTGGTGAAAGGTCAATATGGCGGCGACCCCGCCGCGCTTTGCTACGACGCATGGAGCAGTGCTAAACGCAGGAACATTGAGTTTCTTCTGTGTGACACCGCCGGACGTCTTCACACCAAAGACAACCTCATGCAGGAACTATCGAAGGTGAAGCGCACCCTCGCCAAACATGATCCCCAGGCCCCTCATGAATGCCTGCTCGTCGTTGATGCCACGACGGGCTCAAACGCAGTGGTTCAAGCCCGCGAGTTCCACGCTGCGGCAGGTCTCACCGGCGTGATCCTCACCAAACTTGATGGGAGCGGCAAAGGCGGAGTCGCCGTCGCCATCGCCGCCGAATTGGGCATCCCCACACGGTTTGTTGGCACCGGTGAGCAAGCGGGAGATTTCCAGGAATTCCAAGCTGACCGCTTTGTCGACGAGTTGCTCTAGTGAGCAGGGCGATGGGCGGAAACACAATTTCTGCCCAACAAAATCATGTCACAAAGTTGATGGACCCATCGCAGCAGACATCAAACATGGGATTGGTGAATGAGTTCACCTCTTCACGATTGAGAATGCCAAACCACTGCGTCAATTTTCTTGAAGTGAGTGGATTACATTCTTAATTTTAACATTCGCTCGACGTTCCCCTGATATGCCCCAACCCGACCTGAAAAATCCCTCCTCATTTTCACATTGCACGTGGGGATTGGCTTTTTCTTGTGAGGTTGAAAGCAAACCATACCACGTCACGGCAGGATGGGTCAGAAAAGTTCCTATAGGACTGATGATCCTGGGAATGTGCATCGGTGGAACACTCCAGGCGCAAGACAAGGAGTCTGAAAAAGCCTCACCAAGTGGCTCCAAATCACCATCCACGAGCCTTGAGAACTGGCAGAAGGCCAAGATCTTTTTATTCGATGAGGCGCATCAAAACTTTGCCAAGTCGGCAGAGATGAGCCAGGGCGAAGAGGCCCGTGCCAACCGACTCGGAGAGGCCGTGACCCTCCTGACGATCCAGCCCAGAACTCAAGGCAACATCATGAGGTCTCAGTCGATTTTTGAAGAACT
>JBGTAR010000058.1:0-5176 GCA_041749815.1 Terrimicrobiaceae bacterium | reverse complement strand
GGTCACCGGACTGCAATTCGAAGTGTGCATCGCAATCATCGGCGTCTTTGCCATCCTATGGACGCTCATGGGCGGAATGACCACCGTGATCTGGACGGACGTCATTCAATTTTTTGTGTTTATTGGTGGGGGAATCCTTGCGCTTGTTGTCCTCATTGCAAAAATCCAGGGCGGCTGGCCGGAATTTATCAGCGAGGCTGCTGCGGCCGGAAAGCTGAGAGTCATCGACCTCTCGATGAACCCAGCAGTAGAGTTCACCCTTTGGGTCGGGCTCTTTGCCATGCCCTTCCAAAACCTCGCCGCCTACGGCACAGACCAACTCAACGCCCAACGCATGTTCTGCTGCCGCTCGGCTGCGGACGCAAGAAAGGCCATTATCTTCAGCAGCATCAGTTTACTCGTCACCGTCCTCATGATGTTTGTCGGCGCCGCCCTGGTCGTCTATTACACCCAGCATCCCCCCACCCTCGCCGAAGCGGCCCTGTTTGCCAAAGAAACTGACAGCGTTTTCCCTGTTTGGATCACAACAGTCCTTCCTCCGGGTCTCAGTGGCCTGATCCTCGCCGGAGCTTTCGCCGCCGCGATCTCAAGCCTCGACTCCGCACTCGCCGCACTTTCCCAAACCTCTCTTTCTCTCATCCACGGAAAATCCGGTTTGGAAAATGCCAACCAAAAAACCCTCCTCTTCCAATCCCGATGTGCGGTGGTCCTCTGGGGCGCCTCCCTCGTTCTTGTTGCCATCGGTCTTCAGGCTATTCGTGGTGGGGTCAATCTGCTCCCTCTCGCTTTCGGCATGGTCGCCTACACCTATGGGCCGATGCTCGGGGCCTTCCTGCTCGCGATCAGCCCCATCCGTCGCGACATTCGCGGAATCTGGATCGGAGTCATCCTTTCGTTCCTCCTGGCCCTCTGGGTCCGACCGGACCTTTCAAACATCCTCGTCGGTCTCGGTCTCGCCAATGCAGAAACTCTCGCCAGCCTTCGCCCATCCATCAGCTTCGCATGGCTCTATCCCATCACATGCCTCCTCACTTTGAGTTGTGGTATCTTGCTCGGGCGCAAAAGTATGCAGGAATTTGACAAACCAAGCTGATACTTAACCCCGTTAAGCATCTTCTGGGTCAAGGAAAATTCCCCTCTTTCCAAAACTTTAAATGTGACAAATTTGTCATTTTTTCTTGAGCATCTTCCGCCTCATTCCTAAGCTCTGCCCACTGCGGCGGACGATTCCAAGTGCAGTGTGAACAACTTGTGAAAATCTTTTCCTCCATTTTACCTCTCTCGGTGCGAACGACGCCAGGCCTGCAGATTCAGGCTACTGGCCCGCACGCAGAAGCGGACTCCATTTTCTTCATAACAAGAATCATTAATTGCTGATATTTAGACGCTTATGACATTTCAACAGCCAACAGGCGGTCACATGACCGCAGAGAATCTCCCTGATGAGGTTCGAAACAAGCCCCTTTCTGACCTGATTATTCTTCGAAAGTTTCCTGCCTATTGGGGCGCAATTCTAAGTGCATAACTCCTTATGAATTCTACAATTGCAAATATTTGGGACCAAGCAGCCGAGGAGATCCGGGGACGGATTAGCAACGATGGGTTCCAGCGTTGGTTTGATGGGGTTGAGATGATTTCTGATGATGGCAAAACGCTGGCATTAAGGGTTCCCAACCCGATTCATCAATTCTTCATTGAAAGCAACTACTTGCCGCTGGTGGCGGAGGCGGTTGCCACGGTTTCGGGCACTCCGCGCGCGATTTCCTTCGTCTCAAACAAAGAGGAGGAGGACAATGAGGCTGCCGCTCCGGCACCGACCCCATCAAGGAGTTCCTCGAAAATCACGGCATCCGCCTCATCGGGGATGAATGTTCGTAACACCTTCGAAACCTTTGTGGTTGGCGCAAACAGCCAATTTGCGCACAGCGCTGCGATGGCCGTGGCCAAGGCCCCGGCACGAACCTACAACCCATTTTTTGTTTATGGGGGAAGCGGGCTGGGGAAAACGCATCTGCTTCAGGCCATTGGTCACTATGTGCTCGCGCACCAAAAAACGGCCAGGGTGGTTTATCTCTCCAGCGAACAATTCACCAATGAATTTATCGATGCCATCCGAAATGGCTCCCTCGTCAAATTCCGGAAGAAGTACCGTCAGGCGGATATCCTCATGATTGATGATATCCAGTTTCTTGCCGGCAAAGACCGCTCGCAGGAGGAGTTTTTCCACACCTTCAACACGCTCCATGACGGCCACAAGCAGATCGTCCTTTCCAGTGATCGTCCAGCGAGCGAGATCGAAAAACTGGAACAGCGTCTCGTCTCCCGTTTTGAGTGGGGAATGACTGCTGAGTTGCAACCCCCGGACATGGAAACCCGGATGGCCATTCTCCAAAAGAAGGCCGAAGGAATGAACATCACCCTGGAACCATGGGTTTTTGATTTTCTTGCAGATCGCATCCGGAACAATGTCCGACGCCTCGAAGGCGCTCTCATGCGTGTGGCTTCTTACAAGTCCCTCAGTGATCGCGAACTGACCCGCGATGTCATCGAAAATCTGCTGCGTGACATCTTTCAAGAGCAGGCCAAACGGGCCGTGACTATTGATCAGATCCAACGCAAAGTGGCCGAACATTTTGACGTGCGTCTTGCAGACATGACAAGCAAACGCCGCCCGGCCAACATCGCATTTCCAAGACAGATCGCGATGTATCTTTCCCGCGAACTCACTGAAACTTCGTTGAGCGACATCGGAGATGCTTTTGGCGGCAAGGACCACGGGACGGTGATCCACGCGGTGAAGCTCGTCAAAAAGCGCATCGAGGACGATGAGAAGACCCGCTTGGTGATTCGGATGCTCGACAGCCAACTCCAGAGGTAGGCCCCAAACGTTGGATGCCCGGGTGTCGGAACCCATGGGAAATTTTGTAGTCCGATCGAATGAAATTGCTTGTTGGACTCAAGATTGAGATGATTGAACTCTTCCAGTGAAAATCCTCAGCGCGTCTCTCTCTCTCATGTGCGGTGTTCTCAGTCTCTCCCCGCTTCAGGCCGTTGTTGTGCAAGATGGCACCGCGGCAAATCTTGTGGCTCCTATCGATGATCCCGGCTGGGAGGCCATTGGGACAATTCCGGCTCCTGCGGGACCTGCCACTGCTATTTTCCTTGGGAATGTTGGAGGCTTTGGCTGGTTTCTCACCGCAAATCATGTCTCCTTGGTCAGTGCCACGCTCACGATTGGAGGGGTTGATTACACCGCCTTCTCCGGCATTGATCAGATTGGCAGCACGGACATGAAGGTTTTTCGGGTTGACTCGGCAGTCGCCGGGATCACTCCCGTGACGCTTGCTTCCACCACTCCGGTAGTTGGAACGGAGATCGTAATGGCTGGTTTTGGGGCGACGGGGACTTTTGTGACTTGGGACGCAGACACCAACCCGTGGACCTCTCCAGGGCCTGATGCAAGTGGTTACGCGTGGACCGGTCCAAATGTCAAACAATGGGGAACAAACGTCATCCATGAAACCGAATCAACGATTTATTCTCCCAATCTCTCGATACTGACTGATTTCGATGCTGTTGCTGGAGAAGGCCAGGGATCTCTCGGGGATTCCGGCGGTGCTTTCTTTTACAAGAATGGTCTGAACTGGGAACTCATCGGACTGATTGTCGCGGTTGCAGCAACTCCCGATGGGATGACCTACACGGACTCATTCTTCGGTCAACCCGGTCTGACATCCGTCTCCCATATCGATGGCGTGCCCGAAGCCAAAAGCATTACCATCGCGGCTCAGATTTCTGAATACCGCTCGGACATTCTCCAAGCCATCCCGGAGGTTTCAACTTTGGGACTTTTTGCATTGGGAGCTCTGATCTTTACGAGCCGGAGGTTTGGTCAGGCGTCAGGTTTGGTCAGGCGTTAAGCCGCCCTCGCAGCGTTTAAAATTTCCACATCTTGCCCTGCCGAGCATCGGCAAAAACCTGTGGGCTGAGCATGTAGGCCAGAGGAGGGTCAGGCAGAGCACTGTCATTCAGCACAGGTAGGGATTTCCCAATGGTGTTATCCCAAGGCTGGCTGGATGCTACGTTGAGTGGGGTGCCCGGGCGAATGAGATTGAAGGTCTTCTGCGCGGCTTGAAGTGGCATCCGCACACAACCGTGGGTGCTGGGGGTGGGTTTTACAAAGCCCCAATGAATGCCGTAGGCGGATTTGAACTCCATCCAATATGTCATCGGATATCCTGCGCCAGGACTGCTCACCCGGCGCCGGTTGGCTTGTTTGCTGTAAATGGTGAAATTGCCACTTGGTGTGGGTGACGAGGATTTTCCAACCGTGATCGGGGACGCCAGGAGCACAGTGTCCCCCTCCACGACATAAAGCCGCTGGGCTCCCGTGCTGATCTTGACTTTGACGGCTGCGGGATTTTTCGGTTGCTGGACTGGAGGATCAAAACTGAAAGAGTTTCTGCCCTGATGCGTCCCGGTGGTCTCACAACCAGTGAGACCAATCCCAACAACACCCAGAACCACCGGCAAACAAAATCTGGCAAATAATAGCTTCATGCAGCCCCACTTATTAACCGGAAGCAACGGTTCCGCAAGTCCTTCAGTAGCGAATTGCGATTTTTTGAGACCAAGCTTGCTAGAATCATGTCTCTCGTCTGTGCGCTACAGCCACGCACCACTCAAAAGGAAAATGACGGGGCGAATGATGGACGGTGTTTCTGCTTGTGAGGGGTGCTGCGTAGGAGTTGGATGGACTCGTGCTGTTTCATTTTTTATGGTGATCTCGTTTTTACGCCACGCGGAGGCAGGTGATGCTGCGGATGATTTCTCGCGTCGATTGACGCCGAGGGGATTCACTCAGTCGGTGAAGGCTGGGAAGTTTATCGCAAAGAGTGGCTTGGAGCCTGATCTTTTGATCTCGAGTCCTGTGGTGCGGGCACGGCAAACGGCAGAGACGGTCTGCACCAATTTTGCAGGCTTGGAAATGAGGATTGGGGATTGGTTGAGCTGTGGAATGTCAGCGGAATCTTGTTTTCAAGAGTTGGATGCCTACCGGCATTTGTCTTCGGTGGTTCTGGTTGGGCATGAGCCGGATTTTGGGGAGGCGATTTCATGGATTCTTGGGATGGAGTCCTCGGACGCGCTGCATGTCCGAAAAGCATCTTTGACGGCC
>JBGTAR010000057.1:0-3517 GCA_041749815.1 Terrimicrobiaceae bacterium | reverse complement strand
GCCTTGATCTCGTCGATCAGCGTCAGAATTTCATCGGTGGTGGCCCCGCCATCATTCACAATAAAATTCCCATGAACCTCGGAAACCCGAGCCCGGCCCACGGTGAAATTTTTAAAACCCAGTTCATCGATCAATTTTCCGGCCGGAATCCCATCAGGGTTTTTGAACACGCAGCCCGCGCTTGCGGCGACCGGTTGGGACAATTTGCGCTTCTGCTCGCTTTCCCGAATCCCTTCTTCGATGGCTTCTTGTGATGCCGGTTCGCCGCGGAGGGTGGCGGACAGGGCAAAGTTCTGACGAAGCGTCGGCACATCGCGGTAGCGAATTTCCATTTCTGCGGGTGTGCGAGTGAAGACATTCCCATCCTGATCGCAGTAGCGGATCTGGACAACCTGCTCAAAGGTTTGCACTCCCATGGCTCCCGCATTCATGCGAAGTCCACCACCGAGATTTCCCGGGATTCCTTCCATCCATTCAAAACCGCCAATACCGGCTTTCCGGGCAATCCCCGTGAGTTGCTTGAGTTTTAATCCCACGCCCGCAGTGATCTCATGCCCACGAATTTCGGATTTGGCAAATTCCCCACGGGCCAGATAGGCCACCACCCCGGGGATCCCCCCATCACGAACCACAAGGTTTGAACCACGCCCCATCACCATGAAGGGAATATTTTCATCAAAACAATAACGCACCAATTCGGTGAACCCATCCTCGGTTTCGGGCTCGACCCAAAACTGGGCCGGGCCGCCGACACGCATGGTGGTATGACGCGATAACGGTTCGTGAAGGCGCACCAGTCCTGGTCCCATCACCGAAATCAACCGGTCACGCAGGGTCAGATCTGCGAGGAGACGTGCCCCGGCTTCGTGGATGTTTCCGGCGCCCAGGCTTAGAACAAGATCCCCTTCCCTGAGCTCATTGGCCAGCGTTTTATGGATCTTCGAGAGATCCGGTTCATGAAAGATATGGGGATGTCCGTGAGCCCTTGCTGCGTCGACGATTGTCAGGCCGGAAACGCCGGGAATTGGTTTTTCGCTGGCAGGGTAAACATCGGCCACAAACACGGCATCTGCACCATCAAAGGCTTTCGCAAACGCATCTTTCAGCGCAAGCGTGCGGGAATAGCGGTGGGGTTGAAACATCACAAGGATTCGTTTCCAACCACCGGTTCTCGCAGTAGCCACCGTGGCGGCGATTTCTGTGGGGTGGTGACCGTAGTCATCAACAAGCAGGTTCGCTGCGCTTTGATAGCGGACTTCGAACCGACGTTTTGCTCCGCGAAAGCTTTCCAGCGCGGCTGCAATGCCTTCGATGGGAGCACCCAACTGGGAGGCAAGCGCCACCACGGCCAGCGCGTTGCAGGCATTATGACGGCCAGGAATATTGAGCACAATCTCCCCAATCTCCACTCCCGCACGAAGAACGGTGAAACGGGAGGAAAAATTTTCGACCGTGATCTCGATGAGGCGATAGAGGTTCCCCTCCCCTTCGCCATAAGAAACCGCGCCCGGGTGAGACGCACAGATCCTCGAGGCCCCCTCATCATCGCCACAATACACCACCCGGCTCCGCGTTTGACCCACCAACTTTGTGAACACCGCATCGATGGCGGCAAGGTCTCGATAAAAGTCCAGATGTTCGGGCTCAATATTCAGAACAATCGCGCAGTCCGGGTGATAATTAATCAGCGTCCCATCACTCTCATCCCCCTCCGCCACAAAATAGTCCCCCTCGGAATCCCAGCGCGCATTGGTGCCAAGGATGGGAATCTCTGCGCCAACGTAGTGGGAGGGTTTGAAGCCACAATGACGCAACACATGAGCCGCCATGGAGGAGGTTGTTGTTTTTCCATGCATCCCACAAACCACGATGCCTTTTTTGCAGGCCATGATTGCAGCAAGCGCATCGGCTCGGCGAAACATGGGCAACCCCAGACGCATGGCTTCATCGTACGCAGCATTTCCGGGTTTGATTGCCGAGGAAAAGACCACCAAATTTGCATCCTGAACATTCTCCGCAGAGTGGGGAATCGTGAATTTCAGCCCCTTGCGCTCGAGGCGTTCAACCTCCACCGTATCGACTTTATCAGAGCCGCTCACCCGATGTCCAAGTGCCAGAAGCAAGGACGCAATGCCGCTCATTCCCGAGCCAGCCACCCCAATGAGATGGATGCGCGCGGGTGCTCCGGCAACAATGGCTTGTAGTTCGGCGGGTGTCATTTTTTGGATTCGTGCTCTGCGACCGCTCGCTCGGTCTCAAGAGCCACATTCAAGGCTGCATCCTTTGGCATGATCGCAGCCGCTGCGGCCGCCATCGCTGCGCGTCGTTTGCCATCCGACAAGACATTGGAAAGCAGCGCCGCAAAACGGTCGACGGAAATCTCATTCTCAGGCAAAAGTTCCGCCGCCCCCGCTTTCGCAAAGATTTTGGCATTGGCAGTCTGGTGGTCATCGGCGGCAAAGGGATAGGGAATCAGGATCGAGGGGAGCTGGAAGTGGGAGAGTTCGCTGAGGCTGGCAGCCCCTGCCCGGGAAACCACAAGGTCGGCTGCCGAATAAAGTTCCTCCATGCGGTGATGGAAGGGGGCGACATAATGAGGAATCCCTTCCCGCTGATAGTTGGCAGCGGCAAGGCGATCGTCTTTCTCCCCGGTGAGATGTATGATTTGAAAGTTCAGATTGGAGAGCAGCGGCACCACCTTGAACAAGGATTGGTTGACGCCTGCCGCGCCCTGGCTTCCACCCATCACAAAAAGTGTTGGTCTATTAGCTTCCAACTTCAAGCGTGCCAAAGCCTCCCCGCGATCAAGCCGTTCCCCCAGATTGCGACGAACGGGAGTCCCCGTGACCGCACAATCCCGCCCGGAAAAACGTGCGGAACATTCAGAAAAACCCAGCAGAACCCTCGTCGCAAAGCGAGCAGCCAATAAGTTGGCCCGTCCCGGGATGGCATTGGATTCGTGGATGAGCGTCGGCAAGTGTTGTAACCGCCCGGCCAGAAGCGGTGGTGTCGAAGTGAAGCCACCCATCCCAAGAACCACGGAGGGACGGAACTTCCTGTAGAGCCCCCTGCAATAGCCCATACTCTCCCACGATCTTCTCAAAAATTTCACAAAGGCCGGAGAAAGCGGAGATGGCATGCCGACCGAGGGCAGCTTCTCGAAACGAAATTCCGGGTGGGCTTTCAGAGCCAGGCTGTCGATCCCTTTTTCGGAGACAATCAGCAACACCTCATGACCCCGCTCTTTGAGTGTCTCCGCCACGGCGAGCCCTGGAAACAGGTGACCCCCCGTCCCACCGCAGGCTATAACTGCTTTGAAAGGATGACTCACAGGCGGCAATATTGTTGCGCCCTTCGAAGGGCCGGTGAAACAGTTGGAGCGAACGGTTGGCCATGGCGGTGAATGCTCACAAGCAATCCCACCAGGAAAAAACACATCACCAGATCGGATCCCCCGAAGCTGATGAAAGGAAGCGGCATGCCTTTGTTGGGGATCAGGGAGGTTGTCACCCCAATA
>JBGTAR010000056.1:0-6016 GCA_041749815.1 Terrimicrobiaceae bacterium | reverse complement strand
GTTCTACAAGAAAATGATCAGATCAATCATAAGCTTAATCGCCGGCCTTTCGGCATCTTGTTCGGACGCCGAAGAAATTGCAACACGCTACACACTTACTGCGCTCCCCTTTTCGGAAGAGTGGCAGATTTTTTGGGGAGGTGACACTGAAGAATTGAACCATCACCACAACGTCGAAAGCCAAAAGCATGCAATTGACGCTGTAATTTCGACGGATCAAGAAGGTTATGATACTTTCAAGAACGAAGGAAAGGAGAACAGTGATTATTACTGCTGGAAGAAACCACTGAAATCTGTTTTCGACGGCACGGTAATGCTGGTTGTTAATGGTATTCCAGATAATATTCCAGGCGAACTGAATCCTCAAATGGTCTATGGCAACACCATCATGATTGAGGCAGTAGATGGCACGGTTGCAGTCTATGCGCACCTGCAACTTGATTCCGCAACGGTCAAAGTCGGTGACTCCGTAGTGACTGATCAAGTGATTGGGCTTTGCGGGAACTCAGGTAATTCTTCCGAGCCTCACTTGCATTTTCATCTTCAGTCTGAATTGGGTTTCGAAAAAGGATCTGGGATTTCAATGAGTTTTGATAAGGTCAGGGTGAACGGCCAAACGAAGCGAGATCATTCGCCGATTAAAGGTGAGAAGATCAAGGAGTAGAACAAGGCGGAGATAGCGACGCCGAGTAAGCCGTCTGATTCAATTCGGGCCTTCCACCTGCGCGCTATTCTTCTAACGCTCAAAAATGAATCGCGGCCTCGTATACGTCGAATTGAAGAGCGGGCTGTCCGACAAAGGCCCGGCACGGATAGGCTTTGCGGAGCGGTCAAAGTCAGGAAAGACAGTCTACTTTAATGATCAAGCTTTCCAGTCCTGCAAGGGGCGTGGAGTCGGAGCCAACTACTTCGATCTCGAATCAGGAGAAGAATATTGGATTTCCGGAGTGAAAAGAGATCTGTCGGATCGGCATTGGGCAGGTTCAGGAGCGATCATGATTGATCGAAGCGCTCTTGCGGACTACCTGGGCGCCGTGGGATTGGATTCCCTTCCGAAGAGAGGATATGAGCTTGTAAATTTGCGTGTGGGCGACGTGAAAGAGCGAATTAAAGCCCAGCAAAACCAACAACCAGAATATGACGCTCCATCCAACGGCGGGTAACGCTCCAGTTTGAATTCGGGCTTCCAATCCCGCCGTGGATAAGCTAAACGTTAGCTCAAAGAATACACCAATGAAGACCCTCCGTGAATTTACTGATCCTGTTCGCGCTGGCATCGTGCAGTCATTCTTGAAAGACAACGAGATTGAAGCGGTTTTGCTTGATCAAGGAGCCTCCGCTTGGACGGCTGGGCGGCTTTTAATTCCTGTTCGTTTGGCTGTTCCGATCGAACAAGAAGAGGCCGCCGAGAATCTTTTGAATCAGTTTGAAGAAAATTGATACAATGAAAGCTAATGGAGCCGGTCGTGATAACCCCTACAAGCTCGCACTCGGGCTTCTGAAACACCCCGACGGCCAAGTCCCATTCCTGGCCTTTTTCACAAGAATGATCAGACCTAAAAAAACAAAATAGCCGAACGGCGTCCAGCGAACCCCTGCCCGTCGTCACGCCAGGTGCTTGGTCGCAGGTCCCGGCACCTGTCGCAACGACGGTCCGTGGCCGCTGACGCGTGACCATCTCAGAAAGAATGAATAAACTATTCCCCGTGTCTGCCCTTATTGATTTCCATTATTGGATCACCGGTTTTGCCTATCCTGCCACTAATGCACTTCTGGTGGCTCTTTCGATTTTGGGTTTTTTAAAGACAAAATACCCATATCAATTTGTCCTCATTGGTATTTCTGCCGGACTTTCGGTTTTCATATCGAGTATTTTTCTGATTCTAAAAATACAAAAGGAATTTGATGTATCGATTGTGAGCAAGTCTGCGGCAATGGCAATATGGCCGATACAGGCTATAGGGGAATACGTCTCAATGGGATTGTATATGATAGGCTTCTTCTGGCTGATTTTGTCATTAACCAAAGCAGAAGATAAAAAATGATGCAGTCCACCGAAAAACATTCCAAAATATCCCAACCGCAATTTTACTGAAAATCCTGACATGCAGCGCATCCCATAAATCGATCCTGCAGGCCCACTTCCACGCTGTAAAAATGGCCTTGTCACTCTTCCGGCGTTTTCCGACAGTCTCGTTGCACATAAAACAAGCCGCCAGAAAACCGTGAAACCTAAAACAAAAGAGGGTGCTCAATTTGTCCGCTATTTCGGACCACTTCTTGATGCATTGCGCCAGCTAGGTGGATCCCCGCGACTCATGATGTGATAGATCGGTCCCTCGTAATCGATCCATAGCTGCCTTGCCATACCTCTTTGCGTCCAGCCAATTAAGAAGGATGAGTCAATAAATAGAATGGATGGACCCCTTTTTTTTGGCATGCCTTGGATGGGCAGCACCCCAAACCATCATTTATTGTCTGTTATACCATTCATTAATTGACATAACGTCTTTTATGTCAGACTATCCACCAATGAAAGTTGCGCCCATTCCTCTCCCGGCTGTGCAAGTTCTCAAGAAACTTGGCAGGGACCTGTCGGTGGCGCGTCGCAAAAGGGGAATTTCGACGATGGATATGGCCAGCCGGCTTTTTGTGAGTCGGGACACTTTGTGGCGTCTGGAGAAGGGGGATCCCAGCGTGGCCATCGGGACTTTGGCAACCGCAGTCTTCGTTCTCCAATTGCATGATCGCCTCGCAAATCTCGCGGCACCATCAGGAGACGAAATCGGACTGGGTTTGGACGAGGAGCGGCTGCCCGAGCGCATCCGGCGCAAGCGATGATTTTGGAAGTCCATATGGATTGGCAGGGAAATACCCATAAGGTGGGCCGCCTTTTCTCCGCAAAGCGGGGATCTGCCGTGTCATTTCAATATTCCGCTGACTGGTTGAGCTGGCTGGGGACGTTTGCCATCGACCCGACTTCCCTTCCTTTGGGAGCGGGCATGTATCATTCTCCCCAGCTCTTTGGAGCGATGCTGGATTGCGGGCCGGATCGCTGGGGGAAATTGCTCATTGAAAGAGCTGTCCGAAAAAAAGTGCTGGAACAAAAGCCGTATCAAGCAATCGATTATGTTTTGTGCCTGGATGATGCAGCGCGCATTGGCGCTCTTCGTTTTTGCTACGAGGGGACGGAGAATTTTCTTGCTGCTCATGACAAAAAAGTGCCGCCCCTGGTTCGGCTGGGAGCGCTCCTCAATGCTTCTGATGCCATCCACGGGGAATCAGAATCCGCCAAAGATCTCCGCTTCCTGCTTGGTGAAGGCTCTCCATTGGGAGGTGCCAGACCCAAATCGTCAGTGCTTTTGCCGGATGGCCGTCTGGCCATCGCCAAATTTCCAAAAATGGATGATCTTCGTGACATTGAGGCCGGGGAGGTTCTTGCTCTGACTCTGGCGCAAAAAGCGGGCATTCGTGTGGCTGAGCATCAGTTGGTGTCAGTCGAGGGAAGGAGTATCGCGGTCATTACCCGCTTTGACCGTCAGGAAAACTTTCGGATTCCGTTTCTGTCGGCGGCAACGCTTTTGGCGCTTCCTCACGGGGAAGCGGGTGCCTACACGGTCCTCGCAGATGGCATCCGTCAATTTGGCCACGATGTTCCGGGAGACCTGAGGGAACTCTGGCACCGCTTGGTTTTCTCCCTTCTGGCAAGCAACACGGACGATCACATGCGCAATCACGGGTTTCTGATGGTCGAGCGAGGACGCTGGGCTCTTTCGCCTGCCTATGACTTGAATCCGGTTCCTCAAATCGATCAGTCCACCACGCCCCAAACATCCATCTCCGAGACCTATGAGATTTCCTCCCTCGCTGGAGCTCTCAACTATGCTGGCCGTTTTGGGATCGGAGAACGTGAAGCAAAGGCGATCTTGCGTCAGACCGTCGATGCGGTTCAGACTTGGCGCTCCACCGGACGCCATCTCCGCATCAAAGCCGCAACCTTGGATGCCTATGCTTCGGCGTTTGAGCATGGACTTCTGGACGAAGCCAGGCACTTGCTCGGGGGCAGATGAGTCACAAATCCAGCCCCCCCGTTACCTGTCCTCGACTGGCAATCAGAAGGTGAAAAGCTTTCAGAGAAGGAGAACCACGGATTTCAGGCGTGTAGAAGGGTTCAGAAGACACACGATCCGCAATTCTTGGGTTCGATTTTCCAAAAGCAGCCAACTCCCATACGGCCTGGACGACCATGCCCCCTGTCAACCACCGCAGCCGCGCCTGACTTGCCTTCAGTATCTGAACCTGATGGCTCCGCCCGGATTTCCAAGCCTCCGGCACCGAGCCAGCCCACCAAACTGAAATCAAAGGCGTGGAATCAGCCTCTTCGCTGAAAACTGAAAACTGAAAACTGGAAACTCGACAGGATGACAGGATGACAGGATGACAGAGCGGAGGAATTCTGAAAAAATCGACAGCTTGACCAACCGTTTCTGATCGTTCCGCAGCCTCATCCCGTGAATCCTGAAAATCCTGTCATCCTGTCGAGTTTCTCTGTTTTTCCGGGATGACGTTTCATTTCCCCTGATGAGGCTCCAAGGGCGTGATGCTTGACATTCCGTCATCCGGTGCGTGACTAGACACATGATACATTCCCTCTTAAAATCTCTGGGTTCTTTGGCCGTTTTTGTCTCGGTCAGTTCTGCCATGGCGGACCCAAGCCTGCTCACCGATCTGGATGCCGACCAATTGCAAACTCTGAAATCCGGCAAATTGGTTGTGATCTCCATCAAGGTTCCGGGTGGGCCCTGGCCTCGCTTGAAAGTTTATACGACCGTCAATGCACCGGTCTCGGCTGTGGAGGCGGTTTTTAGGGATTACAAGGGCGCTTCCTCCTATATTCCAAACCTCATTTCAGCGGATGTGCTCTCCCAGCCATCACCAAACATCTATGAGGTGAAATACACCTCTTCGATGCCCTTGGTTGGAAAAACAAGCAACACCGTGCGCAATGTGTATTCCTATGATGGAGATGCCCTCGTCGTGAAATGGAACCTTATCGAGTCTGGTTTGGCTGATGTATCCACGGGGGAGTTGCGGGTTGAGCCTTTTGAGTCTGGATCGGTCCTTCGCTACACCAACTACGTGAAACCCAAATCTTCCCTTGCGGTGCTCGCAAAGTCTGCGGCCCTCTCAGAAGTCAAGCAGACCGTGACCGCCATCAAAAACGAGGCCGAGAAACAGGCGAAAAAGTAACAACTAACTGCTGCCGAACAGGCGAACTTTTTGATTTTTGCCTTTGAGTTGATGCTCCCCAAGGTCAACGAGTCCATCAGGCACCGTCGCTAAATTCTCCACAAAATCCGAGGAGGCCGCCACGGGATGGCCCAAGGCCTTCATGACGGATTCAATGCGGAAGACCGTGTTGACCGCATCTCCAATGATGGTCGCATCCCGCTGGGCCACCAGGCCGATGTTGCCACACGTGACGCCACCATGATGCAGCGCAATCGCAATATGAAATGGCTTTTCGGTCTGAGGCCATTTGCGCTGGGCCGCTTTGGATAAAACCTGCCGGGCGGTCGTCAACGCGCTGTCCGAGGCACTTTTTGCTCCGCTTGCGGGTTCCTGGATCCAATAAGCCAAAATCGCATCACCTATAAACTTGTCGATGGTGCCGCCGCTTTCCTGAACCAGATTGCCAGCATCGCGAAACCACTCCCCCAACGTCCTTGCCAGGATGTCTTCCGGAAGCAATTCAGACATGGTCGAAAATCCCCTCAAATCACACACCATGATCGCGGCCACCGCGCTCTCTTCGCCCATCACATCTGTCCCTGCGGCAATTGTGACGTCATATCCCGCATCGGAACTGTGATCCTCCAAGAGCTCGAACAAAATTTCTGTGTCTGTGATTTTGATGACCGATCCATGTTGGAGCGGGCTCGGGGTGATCACCCGCCTCCCATTCACGAACGTGCCGTTGCGGCTGCCCATGTCCATGATCTGGTATTGAAAGGCA
>JBGTAR010000055.1:0-8538 GCA_041749815.1 Terrimicrobiaceae bacterium | reverse complement strand
GAACTGGATGTTTTTCAAGAGGGAGTCCTTGCCGGCACCAGAAAACTCTCCCTGCAAAAAGGAGAGAATCCCGTGGCGATCACCCAGCGAATTTCGACCCCGGGCGTGGCAAATTTCAGCGTTACGATCAGAGCCCCCCAGGACACCCGACTGGAAAACAACACCGCTTCGGCCACGGTGATGGTCGAGGGCGATGGACGCCTTTTGATTGTCAGCGAGAAACCCTCGCCCCTTCTTGCCTCGGCACTGGAACCTCAGGGCGTCACCACCGAATTCCGTCCCCCCCAAGGCATCCCATTAAACCCGGCGGGCCTTATTTCTTTTGATGCCGTGATCCTTGATGAGGTCGCGGCAGAAAGTTTGTCCGATGCGCAGATGAGCACTCTGACATCCTATGTGAAAGATTTCGGAGGCGGCTTGCTCATGTTGGGCGGGGGCAAGGCGTTTGGCCCTGGGGGATACAGCGGCACAGCCTTGGAGGATATTCTGCCCGTGCGCTCGGAGTTCCAAAAGCAGGTGGAAGACCCATCCCTCGCCATCGTGCCGGTCATTGACAGCAGTGGAAGCATGACTGGAGAAAAAATCTCCATGGCAGCCTCCGCCGCGCAGGCCGCCATCAATGTCCTCACCCCACTTGATTATGCCGGGGTTGTGGCCTTCAGCGGGAGAGCCCGATGGGTTGCGGAGTTGCAGAGCGTGTCCAACAAAGTCGCGATTGCTTCCCACCTGGCCACGCTTGAGGCTGGGGGCGGAACCAATATTGCTGCAGGCCTGGAACTGGCTTGGGAGGCGCTCCGCAAGTCCCCTGCAAAGATCAAACACATCATCCTCCTCAGCGATGGCGTGTCGATTCCGGGTCCCTACGCGGAGATTGCAGCGAGGCTTGTCGCTGATAAAATCACGCTGAGCACCGTTGGTGTGGGTTCAGATGCGGACGCGCTGCTGCTGGATCAATTGGCGAGGTGGGGGAACGGTCGGTATTATCACACGGATTCACCGGAAAACATTCCCCAAATCTTTGCAAGAGAAACGATTCTGGCTGCTCGACCGGCCATTCGTGAGGTTCCATTTCTTGCCATTCCCAATCGCAGAGCCCCATTTTTGGAGGGTATCGATTTTTCTTCGGCGCCGCCCCTTCTGGGATTTGTGAGCACGGTTCTTCAGCCCGGGGCCGATCTGTGGCTCTCAACCGAGTCGGGAGAACCCCTTCTTGCCACCTGGCGGGTTGGTTTGGGGAAAACGGCTGCATTTACCTCGGATGCCCGCGATGTTTGGGCGTCCGAGTGGCTTGTTTGGGAGGGTTTTGGACGATTCTGGGCTCAAGTGATGCGCGAACTTCAACGGGGAGCCGAATTGCGGAGCTTCCCTCTCGCCATCACCAAAACACCGGGGGGGCTGGACGTCACCGTGGAGGCGGTTGATGTGTTCGGACGGGGGTTGGAAAATGTGCAGGGAGAACTTTCGATTCGTGATGGCGATGGGGACACCAAAACTGTGCCGTTGGAGCATATCGGCCCGGGGCGGCTTGGCGCGTTCGTTCGGACTCCCAATCAAGGAACTTTGCACCTTCAGGCCACGGTGAAATCGGCTGGCAAAACGCTCTCCAGTCAATATGCGGGGGTGTCGTTTACGTATCCCGATGAATTCCTCCTTCGTCCAACAAACACCCCTCTTCTCTCGGAACTCGCCGAGGCCACGGGAGGAACCCTCTCACCCGCCCCGGCGGATCTGCTCGCTGTTCCCCTCCCCCCCCAACTCGCACGCACGGACCTTTGGCCATGGTTCGTGATTGCAGCACTTTTCCTCTTTCTCCTCGATGTGGGACTTCGACGACTGCCCTCAAAAAGGTGATGATTTCCCCTTGCCATCGCGGGTGTGGCATTTCTTGATGATGCCATGCCAACAAACCTGCCCACTCCACCAGCAAAAGCCGTTTTTTGGGACCGTGACGGCACCCTCATGGAGGAGGTGGATTATTGCAGTGACCCAGCCAAGGTGAAAGCGATCGCGGGAGCTGGCCATGCGATCAAGTCCCTCAAAACAGCCGGATGGCTGAATATCCTGATCACCAATCAAAGCGGCATAGGCAGAGGGTATTTTTCCACTGCGGATTTCGAACGGGTGAACGCCGAACTCATCCGTCAACTTGGCACGCCGTGGGATGCGGTCTACTTTTGTCCCGATGCTCCACCGGCTTCCTCTTCCCGCAGAAAACCTGCTGTCGGCATGCTTGAAGAGGCCTGCCGGGATTTTCTTGTTGACCCAAAACGCTCGTGGCTGGTTGGAGATAAGGCATCAGATATCGTGTGCGGCAACACGTTCGGCTGCCGGACGATTCTGGTGCTTACCGGATATGGTGAGCAGCACACAAGTTGCGACTCAGATTATACGGTCTCTGACGCCGGAGAGGCAGCCAGACTGATTCTTGAGATGAGCGATTTGTGACGTTGGGTCAAAAACGCAACAACGGCGAAATGGGTGTGGGGGCAAGCAGTTGACGGCCTTCCAAGAATTCCAACTCAATCAAAAACTGCGCGACCACCACTTCGGCTCCGCAGGTCTTGATGAGAGAGATGGCGGCAGCGGCCGTTCCACCGGTCGCCAGAAGATCATCGATCAAGGCCACTTTTTCGCCAGGTTCAAAGGCATCCGTGTGCACTTCAATCGCCGATTCCCCATATTCCAATTTGTAAGAAATTGAGTGGGTCTTCCATGGGAGTTTGCCCTTTTTTCGGATTGGCACAAATCCCAGTCCCAATCGGTCCGCAACGGTGGCACCAAACAGAAAACCCCTCGCGTCAATCCCTGCGATCTTCTCAGCCCCATAGGCCTTCGTCTCTTCGACAAATTGGTCAATGGCACGTCGAAGCAGTTTTCCATCAGAGAGGATGGGTGTGATGTCTTTGAATAACACGCCCACTTTGGGGAAATCAGGCACATCGCGAATCGCGTTTTTTAGAATGAGGTCTTCACTTGGCATAGGTCATCTGATCTGGGTTGGGTTTGTCTTTTTGGGTGGGGGTCTACTCCCAAGGTTTTGTTTACGTGAATTGTCTCAGTCGCCAAAAGAAATTTCCATGGTCTTGGCAACCCGGACCATCTCACCATCGGCAGGGACCTTGCGCAATTTATGGACCGCATGGGAAATGGGAACATCAAGGACTTGATAATTTTGGTAGCTGACCATGGATCCGTATTTTTCCTCAAAAATAAGCTCCACGGCTTTCACGCCAAATCGTGTGCCAAGGAGGCGGTCCAGAGTTGTGGGTGCTCCTCCCCGTTGCAGGTGGCCGAGCACACACGTCCGAACCTCTTTTTCCGTTCGGGCAGCAACTTCCTTGGCGACCAGTTCTCCAATGCCGCCGAGCCGGTGCTCGCCGCTGGCGGTGGCATGACGCAATTGTTTCCCGTCGATCGGGCTGGCTCCCTCGGCGACGACAATGATGGTGCACTTGTTGCCTGCAACTTCACGCCGGTGAACTTCCTCGGCCACTTTTTCGAAATCAAAAGGGATTTCCGGGATCAAAATCACATCCGCCCCGCCTGCCATCCCGCCATAGAGCGCAATCCAACCAGCATGGCGCCCCATCACCTCCACGACCATCACACGCCTGTGACTGGATGCTGTCGTGTGCAAACGATCGAGCGAGTCGGCCACACATTCCACTGCCGAGTCGAATCCAAACGTCATGGCCGTGGCCTCCAAATCATTGTCGATGGTCTTCGGAACACCGATCACGTTCATGCCGTTTTCGGAAAGTTGCAGCGCTGTGGAAAGCGAACCATCGCCGCCCACAGTGATCAATGCCCGAAGGCCGAGGTCGTTGTAGGTTTGTTTGGCACGATCAATCACGTCTTGGGCAATGCTTGTTTTGTCGCCAGCACCCACTTTTGCAACAAAGCTGCCACGATTGGTCGTTCCGAGGATGGTCCCTCCCCAGTGCATGATCCCCGACGTGGCTTTGCGATCCAAAACCATGAAGTCGCCCGGTGGCAAAAGGCCTTCAAACCCATCACGGAAACCAATCGTTTCCCATCCATGACGTTCCGCAGCGCGGCTGGCACCCCGAAGAACCGCGTTGAGTCCGGGGCAGTCGCCCCCGCTTGTGAGAATTCCAATTCTGGTTTTTGACATGTCTTTCTCTTGATTGCGGAGAAGTGTGTCGGGGGCCACTCCCTCCTGGGTTGATCTAAAGTGCTTTGGATTTGTCGGTTTTCCGACCTTTCTGTGCCCAGGCATCGTACAGGCCCCATCCTTGCCTCGTCAATCCGAGGCCTTCACGAAAACGGTCCGGAGAGCCCAGGAGAACGATTTGGATTCGCCGCGGGGTGACATAGGTCGTGGACCCTGCGCGTTGAACCTCCGGGGTCCGTTCTGAGCTGAGGATCAGACAATCGCCAGCCTTGGACGTGCGCCCCGTTTTGACCCCATCGATGCCTTCCTGACCCAACAATTCATTGGTGTTGTTGATCTGTATGGGGATTTCCTGCCCGGCCCGGAAAACTTGGACGGTCCGGGATTTTTGGGAAACGTAGAATGGAATATCGCCGTCCCGGTAAGCATAGCGGGTCAATCTTGCGAGATCGGAGGCGGTCGAATACGGGGGTGTCTCCTCTCCTGCATCCAAACCACTGGGGTTCAGGAAGAGCGTCTTTTTCATTTTCAGGCCGCGAGCCAGTGCATTCATCTGAACCACAAAATTCCCAACCGGGGAAAGGCCCTCAGGGTTGGGAACACGTGTGCCGGCATGATGAGCGAGTGTGGTTGCCGCGATATTGTCCGAAGCCAGCAGCGAACAGTATAGGAGATCCCGCAAACTGATCGCATCCTCTGGCTGAAAACCCAGGGGATTTGCCCCGCCGGCATTCATGGCGGATGGAGGAATTGGCACCACCTGATTCAGGTCAATTTTCTTCAGCTCCGCCATGTCCAATACCACGAGGGCCGTTGCCAGCTTTGTGAGGCTTGCGATTTGACGCTTCTGCCCGGAATTTTTCGAGGCGAGGATGTGGCCGGTCTGGTTATCAACGATGATAAAAGCCTCGGCGGCCCGAAGTGATTCCCCTCCCCCGCTCAATAGCACGAGAGTTCCAAGCACGAAGGCCAATCCAATTTTTCCGATAATCCCTTGTTTCACGATCCGCAGAGTAGCGTCATCGATTCACAGTTCAACTCCTTTGTCGAACTCACAACCCCTCCAGCAATTTCTCATGAATGCCTTCAAACCCCCCGTTGGAGAAAACAACCACAACATCTCCCTCGTTGGCCAATGGCCGGAGACTCATGATGATCTCATCCGCGCCCGGCGAGTAGAAGGCGGGTATTCCTGTCGCTGCGATATCAGAAACCACTTTCTCTGGATTCAAACGCTCGGAGGCTTCAATTTGTTCCAATCGGGCGACTTTTGAAATGAAGACGCCGTCCGCATCTGCAAAAGCTTTTGGGAGGTCATCCTGGAAAACATTCCTGCGGGTGGTGTTTGACCGGGGCTCGAACAGCGCCCAAATTTTTGCGTTTCCGTAGCGCGCACGAATTCCCGCCAGCGTTTCACGAATGGCTGTGGGGTGATGACCGAAATCATCCACCACGGTGATGCCACGCACCACTCCCCTCACTTCCTGACGCCGCTTTACCCCCTCAAAAGCTGCCAGCGCAGTCTGAATGGCATCCAACGGTACCCCGTAAAAGTGGGCGGCTGAGGCTGCCATCGCCGCATTCCGAATATTGAATTCGCCAAGCAGCGGAATCTCAAAAACCGTGTCAAAGAGTTCAAAGGAGGACCCCTCGCGATTCTGAATGGGATTGATGATCCGATTGCCCGCGTTGGGCGTGAATCCAACTTCCACAATGGGCGCAGGGCAGGATTTGGTCACCGCCAGGGCATTGGGATCGTCGGCATTGACGAGGACCATGCCCTGCGAGGGAACAATATTCAGCAACCTCCGAAAGCTGGTCTGAATCTCGTCCAAATTGTCGTAGATGTCAGCGTGATCAAATTCGATGTTGTTGATGATGACCAACTCGGGGAGGTAATGGATGAACTTGCTGCGTTTGTCAAAGAACGCGGTGTCATACTCATCCCCCTCAATCACAAAATGTTTGGAGTCTCGGAGATTGGCCCCAGAGCCGAGGTTGGCGGGAATGCCTCCGATGAACCACCCGGGAGCCTGGCCGGCAGACTCGAGGATCCATGCCAGCAGGGACGTTGTGGTGGTTTTGCCATGGGTGCCGGTCACCACAAGGTTATGACGCCCCCTGAGAAAAAACTGCTTCAGGATTTCCGGGAGAGAAAGGTACAGGCGCTTGCTATTGAGGACAGCCTCCACAGCCGGATTCCCACGCGTCATCGCATTCCCAATCACAACCAACTCGGTGTCCGATGGAATATCTGCGGGGTCAAACCCTTCCGTGATCGGAATGCCCCGAGAAGCGAGGTAATCCGACATCGGCGGGTACACGTTTTTATCCTGACCGGTGACCGTGATGCCCCGGTCTTTCAAAGCCGCAGCAACCGCTCCCATGGCTGTGCCACAGATACCAAGAAAATGCACGGAGCGAAAAGGGGTTGTCATGAGTCAAAGCTGGGGGATGTCACCCGAATCTGCGGGTGGGTCAGGGAGCATGCGTGGAAAAGGTCCACGTCAATAAACGTCCTTGCGATACCTTTTCTCTTTTTTGAGGGCATCGACGTATTCTTTGGCCTGCTCGGGCGTTTTTCCGCCGGCCTGTTCCACAATTTGGTGGAGGGCAAGATCCACATCTTTGGCCATGCGTTGCGCGTCGCCACAAACATAAAAAATCGCGCCATTTTCCAGCCATTCATAAAGGTCCTTCGCGTTTTCGAGCATGCGGTGCTGGACGTAGATTTTGAACTCCTGATCCCGCGAAAAAGCGGTGTCAAAGCGGTGTAGAATCCCATCCGCCTGGGCGGCTTCAAATTCACTCTGATACAGGAAATCCGTGGCAGCGTGTTGGTCGCCAAAAAACAACCAATTTTTTCCGGTCGCTCCCGTGGCTTTCCGCTCTTGCAGGAAGGCCCGGAAGGGGGCAATGCCCGTGCCAGGTCCCACCATGATGACGGCTTGAGATGGGTCTTCTGGAACCCGGAAGTGTTTTGCCGTGTGGGTAAAAACCGGCAGGGACCCCGGCTCGGCCGCCCGCTCAGCAAGAAAAGTCGAGCAGACACCTTTGCGCATGCGGGGCTTGTCCTTGGGAGTGTAGCGCACAATAGCCACCGTCAAATGGACCGCTGTTCCCACCGCTTTTTGAGAAGACGCAATGGAATAGAGCCGGGGTTGAAGCTTGCGGAGCACCTTCACAAATTCTTCCGCAGTGAACTGCGCGGCAGGAAACTCCTCCAACAAGTCCAAAATGTCCCGCCCCCAAAGAAAATCATCCAACTTGGGTTTGGAGGCCGGCTCCAGAAGCTCGGTGATAAAAGCTGCCGAAGGATCTTTCTCCGCCAGGGCCTGGAGGATCTGCTTCGCGGGCTCGGTGATCACAAAATTGTGTGTCAGTGCCTTCCGAAGGCTCGTCGCCACCCCATCCGTCGTCAGAACCTGCTCGTCGCCAGAGAACCCACGATTCGCCAAAATGGCCTCAACCAACTCGGGATCGTTCGACGCAAACACCCCCAGGGAATCCCCCACTTCGTAGGTGACCCCGGAATCCCCAAGATCGATCTCAAAGTGACGGGTGTCCTTTCCCGAGCCTTCCCCGGTCAGCGACTGGTTCAAAGTGATGGATGCGGGATAAGGATTCTTGCGTGAGTACACGCTGGTGGCATCAGTTGACATAAGTTGGTGAAATTACAAAACCCCTCCCCTTCACGCAAGCACCAGCAGATTTTTTTTCGCTGGGGAGACGGCTAATGAGCTTCGGGTTTGTCGGGGGCGCGGTCTTCGAAGCGAGTGTAATGTTTGAGGAAGGTCAGGGGAATGTCGCCGACAGGGCCATTTCGCTGCTTGGCGATGATGAGTTCCGAGCGGCCTTCGCTCTCTTTTCTGGAGTCATCATCATCGGCATAATATTCTTCGCGCCAGAGAAGACCGACCACATCGGCATCCTGTTCGATGGACCCGGATTCACGCAGATCACTCAAACGGGGTTTGCCCTTGCTGCCGCCAGTCCGGGACTCGGGGTTACGATTCAGCTGGGCCAGGACCACAATGGGAACCCGGAGTTCTTTGGCGAGTGCCTTGATCCCTGAGGAAATTTCCGCCACTTCGATCTGACGGTTTTCCTGGGCGCGTTTGGAGGGAGATCTCAGGAGCTGCAGGTAGTCAATGACGATGAGGTCCACACCATGGCGGCTGTGCAGTCGGCGGGCCCTGGCGCGCAACTCAAGAATGCTCAGGCCGGGGGTATCATCAATAAACATCTTGCACTCAGAGAGCTTCGTGGTCGCGTTGATGAGGTTGCTCATGTCATTTTTCCCAATAAACTGCTGGCGCAATTTATTGAGATCAACCCTGGCTCGTGAGCAAAGGAGCCTTTGCATGAGCTGCTGGGTGCTCATTTCCAAGCTGTAAACAATC
>JBGTAR010000054.1:0-8256 GCA_041749815.1 Terrimicrobiaceae bacterium | reverse complement strand
CCAAACGCAAAAAAGCCGAGGGATTTGACGGGATCACCGTCCGTGGCGGCAAGGACGTTTTGATCACGAATTGCACATTGAAAGATTGTGCTGATGGAGGCATCGACATCACCAACGGCGCCGATCGTGTCACCGTGTCATGGTGCAAATTTGAGTACTCCTCTGACAAACTGGAACACCGTCTTGCGATGTTGATTTACGGTCCGGAGAAAAAGAAGTCGAAAGGGAGGGCTCATGTGACCCTGCATCACAATTGGTTCGCCAAGAACTGCCACTCCCGCATGCCGGCCGCAAAAAAAGCCAGGGTGCACATGTATAACAATTTCTTTGATTGCAAAGGTAATGACTACGCGACCAACGCCCGCAGAGAGGCCGAAATTTTGAGTGAGAATAACTTCTACCAATCCGTGAGGAACCCGTTTTTCTCCGATGACGATGGGCGTCTCCGCGGGAAAGGAAATATTTTTCGGGATTGTACCGGCAAGCGCAGCAAAGGGGATGACGACGTCTTTAAGCCCAAATACTCTTACAAACTCGACAAGACCTCCGATGTTCCGGATTTGGTCCGAGCCAAGGCAGGAGCCCGCTTGTAGCGGCAGTCACACGACAGCCTTCGTTTGTGCGGATCGACCTCAGCCATGAGATCGTGTTTTTGTATTTCTGAGCACAGACGTTTCATGAGATCTCCGGTGGGGCCAAAAAGCCCGATGGATAAAGCTGCGGGTTCTGGGTGTAGGCCTTGCCCAATGACCGGAAGCTTGCGGGGGTGATAGCCTTTTGCTTTTTGGGAACCAAATGCAGGGGGCCAAATAAATTTCGCCGGGTGAGCACCACGCTACAAAAGACCTCATTGATTGATCCCGGCAGGGTGGTTTTATGGGGTTTGAAGGGAAGGGGGATTGGCGTTTTCCCGTCGGGCTGTTCAACACAAATGACCGCACCACCAAAGGCGGGGATGTGAAGGCGGCGTTCTTTTTTTGAAGTGGCTGGCAGCGCAAGCCGATACTGAACGCGCCCGGTGTAGTGAGGAAATCCCTGATCACAAAGATCCCCCACACACAGGCAGGCCGGGAGCCGGGAGAGAACTGGCTCCGATCCCCTGACTCGAGCAACCCCAAATTCGCCGAGCAGATAAATGGCCTCCAGATCAAGCCCCTCCCGAAAAACTGCCGAAAGCTGAAGTTCATTTTTTCCTTCTCTGAGGCTGCCCTCCGGGATTGGAATCTTGCGAAAGCAGGGATCCACAAACCATCCGTCATCCTCTGCCGTGGGAAGCGGTTGGCCATTCAAGCGAACGTTCCACCGGTCGGGCTGCTCCAAAACAAGGTGAAGGGGGCCATGAGGCAATTGTTTGACGGTGATGGTGGTTTGAAGCTCCAACGAGAGAGACTCCTTCCTTGCACAGTCAGTCCGCGCCCATGGTTGCATCATCCCATGCCCCCTGTGCGGGAGATGGAGACGATTGCGCAGCTCGGTGTCGATGGCCAAAATATCTGTCTTCTCCCGCCATCGGCCCCGTCCGGTTCGCCAGCGGAATTGATCCATCACCAGAACATTGGGTTCATCGAGGGTGTATGGGAATGGGCCGGGAAGCGAGGTTGTGGGCCCGGTCGCGGATCTGGATCTTGGGCGGGGCTTCAAATGTGGGTCCGCGACGGGAACAACCCGAAAAATTCTTTCCCCGGAAATGGACAAGGATGTCTTCCAGTGGGTTTGCCTGCCACGTGATTTTGTTGGGATGGCATAACACGCCCCGGTGCGGCAGTCCCATTCCTGGACCTGCGCGGCCACGCCATCAAAGTGAACCTCCACCAAGGGAAAACCCTGACTCGCATCCGTGTTGCAGATGGCAATCACCCAGGTCTCTCCCTCTCTTCTCGTTTGGAGGATCAGAGGCAGATCGAATTTCTGTTTTTCAAGATAACTCAAGCGCACCTTGGGCGGAGCCACCGTGTGAAGGGCACTCCCCAAATCTTTTTTGTTGAGCCCCACCCGCAATGATTTTTGGCTCAAAAGCCGTGGAGCGGAGGATCTCCTCGCCTCAAGATGTGACGGCGGTGGCCCTGCAAAGATCACTTTGCCCCCTGCGGACTGGAATCTCTCCAGCAAACTGAGGGTGCTTTCGCGAATGGTGACCATGCCGGCAATCACGATCGCGCGGTAGCTGGCTTTTCCGAGTTGAAGGGTCGGCTGGTTTGCGACCATTTTCAGCTCCCCCAACCGCTGGAGTTGCTCCTCATCCCCATAGTCGAAATCAAGCTGTGCTCCAATGATCCAGCGAAAGACGGATGCGAAGGTGCGATCAATCGGAGCAAGGTCCGGCGACTGGTTTTTGATGAACGTGGCCCACCCGGCATGAACCTGTGCCCAGACGCTTTCCACCGGATGCAGGACCAGAATATCACAGACGGCGCTGCCTTCTTGCATGAGCAAATGAACACGAGCGAAATAGTCTTCGACAGTTCGATATTCCCGATACCAGGCCGACTGAAAAAAGATGCTGGCCGGGAAATCGCGTTTGGCCTCTCCCGCCATGCTGTACCACGCCAGATGATGACACCGAAGGTTGATGCCCAGAAAGGCCTGCCAGTCACCGATCTCCTTGTGCCCGTCAAAATCAAGCTGCCATCCTGTCACACCATAAAGTTCGCTCAGCATCCCCGTGCGCCCGAATTGCCGGGCTGACGAGGCCACTTGCTTCGCCATCCAAAAGGACCGGTTGCCAAGCAGGAGTTGGTCCATGCCGGGGGTCTCCATGAGTTCGTAGTATCGCAACACCGATCCACACGTGATGCTTTGGTCTCCGGGCAAGTCCTCAGCAAGCAGATGCCCGGTGTTGCGCAAATTGTGCTCGCGGCACCAATCAAAAATCGGGCGGGCCCAGCATTCAAGGAACCGGCGATGGAGGAGTTCCATATATTTCCATTTCACCGGCGAAAGGTTTTCACCATTCAGCCGTAGGAACAATTCGGGGAGCTTCTCGCAAAGATCGTAGCCAAACTCTTTTTGGAACAGTTCGGAAAAGACTTCCGCCCATGGGGTCACCCACCCCGAATTTGGCGGATACAACCACCCCCTGGGCGTCTCACACATCACAAACCCATGATGTGGCTCATCGGTGAAAATCCCCGGGATCGTTTGCCCAAATTCCTGCCCACAAGCTTTGAGATATCGCTCGTGGGTGACACGAAGGAACTCCCCCACCGCAGCCTCATCCAAGGTGTTCAGATAAGTGCCCCCATTAAAAAAACTGTGAGGCTGAACAATCTCTTTCGTAAAAATCATCAGCTTCTCCCCGGGGTCAAGGCGCGAATCTCTGGGCGACAACACACGGTAGCTGGTCAAATTTAAACCGTCATTCCGCACAGCAAACCGCCCCACTTGCGCGGCGAAATTCCCACCAGCAGCTTGCTTCCCTGAGAGAATTTCGCCGCGTAAATACCTCATCCGGAATTTTTCCGATTTTGTTGCCAGCCCTCCCGCTGCCCCACTCGGCCAGCGATCCTCGTCATAGAGCCAACTTTCCAAGCCAAGCCGTTTGGCTTCGCTCGTGCACGCCTCCACCAGCTCCAGCCACTCCCGCCCCATGTATTCCGTGGCCAGCCCCGTGCGGGCATGCATAAAAAAACCACCCAACCCCATCTCCGCCAACACCCCAACCTGACGAATCAACTCCTCCTTTTTGAGGTGGTCATTCCATGACCATAGGGGCTTGCCTCGATAGGCTGCCGGAGGCGTTCGGAAACACGAATCAAGCCGTGGAGTGTCAGGGGTTCTCACAAACATCATATGTGTGATAATTTTTCTGGAATTGGTCAAGGTTTTCGTTCTTGGGGAACGACACGAGGAAGGGCGGGTGGCTGTTTTGCCAGTCGGCACACGTGCAGAACAGGCTCTAAGGTTTCTTTTTGTTCAGGTGAGTGAGGTTGGAAAAGAAGCCGGGGCCTTGGATGGCGAGGAGCTGACGGAGGGTTCGCATGGAGCCATGAAGGTCGGTTCGACCGGAATATTTTGGCTCACGGATTTTGCGAAGGATCAACAACCCAAGGAGGATGGCCGTGGATTTGATGACAAATCCGACCCGGTAGACTTCGATGTCCCCCTGGTGTTTTTCCAAAAAGTAGGCTAGCAGGAATCCGGAGATGATGGGAGCAATGCCGGCCGCGATGGAGGTGATGGCCAGGTTGAGGCTGATGCCGGCGAGGTTGGTTTTTTGTGGGAGGAGGTTCAGCAGCAGATTAAAGCTGCCAAGGAAGTAGGCGACGCTGAAAAAACCACCCCATAAAAACATGGGGTACAGGAGCCAGACATTGCCGGGGTAGAGGAACGCCCAGAGGTAATTCTGAATTTCCCACAAAAACAGTCCGACAGCCAGGACGGGGATGGACCCGAGACGGTCGGCCCTCCGTCCCCAATACGCCCATCCAAGGATTCCGGAGACTGTTCCCAGGATCACCAGGGACGTGAACATGCTGGGGTCAACCCCGAGCTCTTCAAAGCTGAAGACCGGGACAAAGGGTCCGACAAATCCCAGCCAGAAACTCACCCAACTCGAAAACAGAATGTAGGTCAGCAAACCTGGGGAACGCAGGCACTCAAAGATGTGACCCATCCAGCCCCGATTCACCAAATCGGAATAGTCCGTGCTCGTGCGAATCCCATACTGCCAGATGATGCTTCCATACCGCATCAGAACCGCGGTGATGATGAGGGCCTGATACGGCCAGAGCGCCGCCTCAGCCAGTTCAAACAAGGCTATGGCCAGCAACAGATACCCAATGGTGACAAGGCTCAGCCAGCGGTTGCGCCGGCCAAAATAACTCCCGCGCACTTCTTGTGGCACCCAATCCCGCACCCAGGACGTCCAGCCGATGCCAACAAACGCATGGCTCAAGCTGGACAACACAAAAAAGACCACAAAGAGCGGTGCGACCCCACGGGCATCATCGGTTGGCAGATAGCCCAGAACGGCAGCCAACATGCTCCACAGCCCGACATTGAACCACCCCAAACCAAGGGTCAGATCCTTGGGGGTCAGAAAGCGTGCGAGCCATGGAATGAGGATAATTTGCAGCGCATTGCTCCACGCTGGGAGAGAAACGATGGCTCCATAAGCGGCCTTGTCGATGCCGAAATATTGCGTCAGCAACCCGGCCACGACAAAGTTGCCCGGCACCGCAATGAACGTCCACGGCGTCGCCAAAAGCCCTTCACTGATGCCTATGCGAAGGTTCCTGCGATGATCGGACTCTTGTTTTTTCAACCTCTCTGAATCAACGCAGGATTTTTTTGAGTTTCAAGACTTCCTGCAAATCATCGCCAATTGTGCAAAAATTCGGGGGTATCGATCCCTGCCTGCCACTCCATCTGGTCAGGAATCTCCTCCCCTGCATGACGGCAGCCCAGGCCTGGGAGTGAACACGATCGGAGCATTTTCCCTCCGGAAAGCCGCGGCTGCCGCTCCTATTTACTGATTTTCAGAGCCCGGAGCTGGTAGGGGTAAAAGGAGAGCTTCACCTTGCCGCCTTCGACGGGGATCTCCTCACCATTGGTGGCATCAATGACCTTGCCGGGGGATGGCATCGTGATTTCGACATCAGATTTTTTGGTCATCCCGATATTCACGATGCTGAGGTAGGTGCCTTTTCCATCGGTTTCGATTTTTCGTGCAACGACCTCCTCGTCGCTGGTCGCCTCCGGAATCAGCTGGCTTGGCAGGGCGGGGAGGGAAAGGAATGCCGCATTAAAATTGCGGGCATATTCCGGGAAACCGCGAGCAAAATTTCCCCCGGAAAGATATCCGATGTTTGTGGGGTTGCCGGTTGCCATGGCGACGGCTTCCGCCATCATGGAATACGGTCCGGCCCGCTCAATATCGGCAATATAATAATTGAGCTTATTTTTATCCTTCGCATCGAACATCATGTTTTCATTGAGGGAATAATGGCGGACCATGGTGAGCCCGGACTCGTTGCGGAATGCATCAAACACATCTGGATCTGCGACGGTGTAGAGCCGGTTGAAGGGGATGGTGAGCATGAGACCTTCAGCGTCTTTGTATGTCGCGGGATCACTCTCAGGTGAGCCGTGATAAAGTTCCCATTCGCCCCACGTGATGGGAGGTTGTGTGAGGGCATCAAGATACATGTGATCATCAACCACCTTGTCCTCCGCCAGGACCTCGATCGCATTTTCACCCGTTTTGTGTTCTTGGCGGCTCACGATTTCCTTCCACTTCTCAGGCTGATCGGTCACTAAACGCGGTGTGAAGGTGCGCCATCGACCACCGGGCTCCCCCGGCTCCGTGGTGAAGATCACCGTGGCGTCGGCGATGCCGTTTTTGCGCAAATGATCCCTCATGGCGGCGAGGAACTCCTTTCGTTTGCCGAACCACCAGGTCTTATACTTGGCGTAGAGTGTTTTATCATCGATCAGTTGCTGCCGGGTGACCGCCTTGCCGGCGTTGGCTTCCTTGGCAAACATCTCAAGTGCCGCATCGGAGAAGCTCATTGGCATTTGTCCGCGGGGTCGGATCCATGCGCCCACAAAGTTCGCTTTGCCCTTGTGCTTGATGATTGTGAGGTCGAGCATTTTCTTAAAATCCTCGTAAGCCTCCGGCTGTGTGATGTCCACATTGGCGCTCTCAATCCACTTGATATGTGAGTAGCCCTCGTCGCGGGTGAGGGGACGGGCCATCTTTTTGTTCCCGAGTCCATCCTGCCCCTTGCTGCCTGCATACTCGTAGTATGGGAGGATATCGAAGCCTGCCTCGCCCATCATTTCGACGACACCGCCCCAGATGTCCTTCGCATCATTATTAAAATAAGTCCATTTGTTGCCGCCGTGTTCGGTGGGGTCCCAATGCTGCACCGCACCGAATTCCAACAGATCCTTGGAGTAGGTGTTCATTCCCAGAAACTGCATCAGGTTCCTCTTATACCGCCACCAATCGAGCGGATCCTTGGTGGCCTGGAGATCGTCTTTCCCAATATTCATGACCATATCCGCCATCTCCTCACGCCAGAAGAGGTGGCGATGCGGGAGACCTTCGGGGAGTGTGTATTGGGTCTTGAGCTTTTCGGGCTCCGGCACCGCGAGAAGGCGGATTTTTGAAACGGCTGCTCCGGCGGACTCGGGCATGTTTTTGCTCGACCACTGCGAAATGATCACTGTGATGCCATCCTCAGGCGTGAGAACACGCTTGGGCTCGTCGCCGCGAATAAAACCCAGTTCCGGCATGCGGTCATGAAGATTAAAAAGCTGGGTCCAACTTTCCCACGTGCCGGAGAGGGGCACATTGAGCGCTTCGGGAAGGTTGTTCACGTATTTGGGGTGAAGGGCATCGCCAATGGTGGAGCCGGTGTGGAACCCCCGGCTGGTCTCGCTTCCACCATTCATAACCACCATCATACGGGGCTTGTCCTCCGGGTATTCCACTTGAAGGACATAGGTCATGCCCGGCTCAAGAAGCTTCATTTGACCGATCCGGTAGGCAAAAAATGCGCCTTCGGCGTCTGTCTTTGAGAGAACGCGGGCTTTTCTTCCGAGAATCGTCTCAACCTTGCTGACTCCTGCGGGGCTCTGAAGCAGGGGTTCCTGCTCGGCCGTATTGATTTCGTCGATCAGATAGAGTTTTCCAAACGGCGGTCCCACATCGACAAGAGGACGTTTCTTCATTTCTTCACGGGCCTTTGCGAGAGCAGCTTCTCGCTCGGCAGCGAGGCGGGCTGCCTCAGCTTTTTGCGCCTGCATCGCTTTGAAGGCTTCAGGCGTGTATTCATAAAAAGCCACCTCGCTGAAGTTGGCCCCCTGATCCTGCACGGTGATCCGCACAAACTGGGTCTCCCGATCAATGGGGATCTCCTTCCACTGCATGTAACTGTCGGTTCTAGCCTCCGTCAGCAATTCCCACTGATCAGGTGAGCCGGTTTCGATGGTGATCGCCCCCTCGCCGTTTGTGTCAAACAGATACATCCGCGAGAGCTTGCGCGGGGAGCCAAGATCAATGTGCGCGCTGAAGTTCTTATGATCTTTCCAGTTTTGGGAAGGAATCTTCCAGACATTCGATGGTTGTCCAACCGGAGCCCCGATGATTTTGTCCTGCTCATCAACAAGTCCAGCAGCATCTCCAATGGAGGACTCGGTCACCACATTGGCAGGGGAGACCGGCACTCGATTCTCCTTGAGCTCCTGCTCGGCTGCAAGAGCGATGCTCGTGGCACAGGTCCATGTGAGAAATAGAATTGGGAGGTGTAC
>JBGTAR010000053.1:0-8944 GCA_041749815.1 Terrimicrobiaceae bacterium | reverse complement strand
GTGACGCGCGGGTTGGCGTTCACGTATTTGAACATCGTGTAACCGCGGTCGCTGGCACGCAGACGGCTGACCCGGTGATTCGGGTTTTTGATGTCACCAAAAACGATGGAATCGCTCGGGCAGGCTTGTTGGCAGGCCACTTTGAATTCGGAGATCGGGAAATCGTTTTTGTTGCGAGCGCCGGCTTCGACCAGACGGCCGATCTTGGCTTCCTCGATGCGTTGGATGCAGAACGTGCATTTTTCCATGACGCCCCGCATACGAACGGTGACGTTCGGATTTTTGGAAAGCTTGAGGCTGTCGGCCATGCCTTTTTTGGCGAGCGGTCCCCAATAGAGTTTTTCGATCGGGCGCTGATTGTAATCGAAATAATTAAACCGACGGACTTTCCACGGGCAGTTGTTCGCGCAGTAACGGGTGCCGATGCAGCGGTTGTAGGCCATGAGATTCAACCCATCCTCACTGTGGACGGTGGCATTCACCGGGCAGACGGTCTCACAGGGAGCATTTTCACAGTGCTGACACATGATCGCTTGCGAGAGCATTTCGGGATTCTCCGGGTCTCCTGCGAAATACCGGTCGATCCGAATCCATGCCATGTCGCGGTTTTTGCGAACCTGGTCTTTTCCGACGACCGGAACATTGTTTTCGGCCTGACAAGCCACCACACAGGCGTTGCAGCCGATGCAGGTGTTGAGGTCTACGGTCATTCCCCATTGCTCCGGCGAGGTGAGGGTTGGGTTGCTGAAAAGAGAGAGATTTGGCGGGATGTGACCATCCATTCCCATTGTTTGGGGGAATTTGGGTTCCTTCTCGTAGCGGGTCAGGGTTCCCTCACGAACAAGATCCCGGCCATACATGCTTTTGGCTTCCTGGGTGCGGGCCAGCGGGTATTTTTCAGCCGTGACCTTGGCATCAACACCGGTGCGGAAACGAAGGTTTGAAGAATCGCGAAGCGGATACGCATCAAAACCCACGTTTTCCATGAGGGCTGAAACACCCGTTCGTCCGTAACCCAAAGCGATGGAGATGGAATCGTCCGCATGACCGGGAGCAACCAACACCGCGGCGCGGATGCTGGTCCCACCAACACTGAGTTCCAACACATCGGCCACAATATCAAAGTCGATGTCGTTGCCCATTTTTTCGGCAACCTTATAGATCCAGCTAAAATTGTTTGCGCTGACGCCAAGTTTCTCGGCGGTGGCCGGGCTCATGAGAGCGACATTGTCCCAGGTGACCTTTGTTTCGAAGTCGGGCGTCTCAAGGAGCCAGGAATTGTTGGCGTAGCGTCCATCGTCCACGCTGCTGCTTTGAAGAAACACGAGCTCCAAGCCTGATGTCGGAGGTACGGCCGCCTGGATTAAGGAAGCCACCCCGAACGCGTCGAAGGAAGGTGCGGCCAGTGGGAAGGCACTCTCGGCCAAAAAGCCAGTGCGCAGAAAATTGTTCCAACTTTGCGAAGCACCATTGCTGCTGAAAGCTGGCAATTCAGATTTCACAGGAATGGCAGATAGCGCAGCCGTGCTCGGGGCGGGGGGCAGGAAGGAGGCATCAGTCAGCTGTGCAAAGGTTTCGCGGACAAGCTCTGGACCATCCGGCCTTGGTCGGCCGGCCAGCAAAGCCAGGATTTCCAACTCGGAGATGCCATTCCAGAGCGGAAGGATCATGGGTTGAACGGACGTGTAAGTTCCGTCAAACGTGCGAACATCACCCCAGGACTCCAAATAGTGAGCTGCAGGAATCTGCCACTTGCTCAGCTTGGAGGTCTCATCCTCAAAGATTCCAAGGCGAATGACATCTGGCACTTTGGCGAGAAGATCAGCAAAACCCAGATCAGCCGGGGCATTATAAACAGGATTGCCCCCAAGGATGAAGAGCGTCCCGACTTTTCCGTCATTGATCGCTGCCGCCAATTCCGAAATGGATGCTGAGGGCCGCTCACCAGTGTTTGCTGCAAGGATGGTGGAGCCCAGATTTCCCAAGGCCTCATTGATGGCAAAAACCAGACTCTGCACCCAGGCAGGTTGCTGATTTCCAACGGTGATGATGCTTCGGCCTGCATGGGAAATCAGGTCATCCGTACAGACGTCCAGCCATTGATTGTCGAGGACCGCTTCAGATTTTGGTGCGGCGCCGGCCAGTGCGGCCAGAGAGCCTCCTGGCACAGAATCAGCCACACGAACGGCAATCCGGCGAACAGCTTCACCAATCTCGGAGGCTTTGCAGCGCAGGCGATGATCGGACATTCCACCGGTCGTCGTGAAGTGGTTCTCCACAACATACAGGCGGTTCATCGGCGCTCCTTTTTGGTCTGGATTGCGCCGGGGATAAAATCCGGAAGCATAACCGACCCCACGGTCGGAAGGGGATAAAAAGTCGCTGTCGAGCGCAAGAATCACGTCGGCCCGCTCAAACTTTGGAACCAGACGAACGCCTTCACCAAAAGATGCACCCAACGCGTTGGCCTCCTCCTCGTTGCCAAGGGGCTCGTATTCGCTCCAGATCAGGCCGGGGTAAGATGCCTCCAGCGTTTGGCGGAGAAGGTCACGGGTGGGAGAGTTTTTTCGCTCAACCAAAAAAGCCAGGTTTCCGGGCTTGCTGGCCACAAGCTCTGCCAGATATGCCGAAAAATCTTCAAATGTGGCAGGAGATCCGCTCTTGGTGATCTGCTTGGACCGATGGGGATCGTAGAGATCCAGAATCGAGGCCTGGGCAAAGCTGTCAGTCGCCCCATTGCTGGAGGGGTGGAGGGGGTTGCCCTCAATCTTGGTCGGGCGCCCGTCCACCGTGCTCACCACCAGGGGGATGGCACCTTCCCTGATTGGTAACGCGGACGAATAATACAAAAACTTGCCAGGGATCGTCCACTCGGAGCCCTTGGTGAATGGCACAAGATAGGCTTCAGGGCGGCGGCAACCGGTCATTCCGCCCACACCAGCAAGGGCCATGGAGGCCCCCATGAGCTTCATGAAATCCCGCTTGCTCAAGCCGCTGTCTTGATAAACATCCGCTCCACGAGGAAATTCGCGGAGAAGCAGAGCTTCAAATCCGGGTGTGTTTTCGAGCTCGGCTGTACTTCTCCACAAGGTGGTCTTTTCCGGCAGGGGCGGGTGGTTTAAATCGCGTTTCATCGGTGGCATCCTCCGCAGGTGACTGGAGGGTTCACATCCCACTCCTCTTTGAACTGTTGGCCGATCTTTTTCTGCTCGTCGACAGAGGCGGCTTTCCAGTTCATGTTGTAGATTTCTTCAGGAGGACGAAGGAAGTTTTCCGGAGCCCGGTGACAGTCCAGACACCAGGACATGCTCTGAGATTCGTGCTGATAAACAACCTGCATCTCATTGACAGCGCCATGACACGAAAAGCAGCTCACCCCGCGGTTCACATGCACCGCATGGTTGAAATACGAATAATCAGGAAGGCGGTGGATCCGAACCCAATTCACGGGAGGTCCGTCGGCAGCGCCATTGTTCCATGCGGCGCGCACCGCCTCAAGCTTCGGACTCTGGGCTTGGACCTGGGTGTGACAGCTCATACACGTTTGGGTGCTGGGAACGTTGGAGTGGGAAGCCACCTCAACAAAGCTGTGACAATAACGGCAGTCCATTCCCAATTCCTGCACATGGATCACATGAGAGAATGGCACGGGCTGAGTCGGCTGATATCCGACGCGGGTGTATTTTGGCGTGAAGTAGTAGGTGATCCCCGCCGCCAACAGAACGACAATCGTCCCGCCAATGATGGCAACCTTCCACGGAAGGTCATTGGTCCATTTTGGAAAAAGATTTGCCATGGTCAGAGAATCATCAAGAAACCAAAAACTCAAAAGGAAGGGCTCCCAAGCACAGGTCTTGTGCTTTGGCACCTCGTTCCCCGGAGACACGGGCTGGATTTATGAAGAATGGCAGAGTTTTAATGACGAAAAGAAAGCCGAAATTCATACTCGGCATCACAAGAGGTTGTCAACTTGTTCGCCCGAAAAAATAATTTTATTCACGAAAAAGAAACGAGCCCCCTCGTTGATGAGATGCCAGCACAACCAAATTACCACTGACTTCCCACCAAAAACCCCTTGGGGTGGGGTGACGTGTTAACGTTTTTTTGCATTCCGAAATCAACAACATGCCCCGCGACCGGCGGGCGTCCCTGCCTTGACGCACAGGATCCTCAGAACCATTGTTTTGTTCGTGAAACTGCCCCATTCTCATGTCCTCTCCCCCAAGGAGGCATCGTTTTCCGGCCCGGAGCGAGTCAGCATTGTCACCACCACTCCCGGCCTGGTGGCATTCTGGGATTTTGTGAAACGCGAGCCACAAGGCAGCCAACGCTTCACAGCGCATGTCCCTGAAGGAACAACAAATAATTACCCCCTTGATGCCGCAAATTACATTAAGGATTACTGGGGTGCAGGACGGGAAGCGTCCTATGCCGATTTTCCACGGCTTGGCCGGGGACCATTTGGTGAGGCCATCCAAATCCGCGAGGAAGAGGAAAACTTTCGGCCCTATCTCTTTGTGCCGAGGTCACGATTGCACGACTCACCGCTTGATATCAAGGGAGTCGCCAAATCGGTGAGTGTGGTTGTCTGGGCGATTCGCGAGAGCGGCAATCACGCCCTCGCCGGCATCTGGCACGAAGGCACGGACCTCAAAGAAAAGGCAACCGCCACGATCAAAAAAGTTGAGCGGGGCCAGCGTCAATATGCTCTTTTTGCGGGGTTGAATCATACCGGCTCCGCCTGTGGTCACGTCTCAGAAAATGGAGAGAGTTCGTTTCTCAATCGCTACGCCCTCCACAAATGCAATTCCGCCGATATCTCTCCAGCCGTTCCCGCAAATTCGTCGGATGAGGTGATTGATTCCTCCTGGCAGTGTTTTGCGATGACATTTGACCATCAAAGCCAACAGCTCACTGGCTGGCTGAATGGCAGGGCAGGGGATCGTTGGCTGGAAAATCCAAAAAATGACAATCTCATTTCCTCGGCCTACAACGCTTGGCTCCAAGGACATTTGCATCAAATCCCCGGCCCGCATCCCAGCAAAGACCCCAATTTTCCCAAACATCAGTTTTACAATCCTCCTGAGGAGGATCCTCTCTCGGTTGAAGTGCTCAGCGAATCAAAAACGGAGCGGATCGAATGCTTGGAATTCGCCTACACCCGGGTTCAGGTCACCAAGCAAAAATGTGAGGATGGGCAATGGGCGATCACAAATCGTCACCTTGTGGGTCTGCGCTTAAATCCCTGGTGGTATCCCCATCCCTTGCATGCACCGGTCGATGCCTCCGCCGGAGGCCCCTTCACCATTGGGCGGGTGATCCATAGCGCTCGCAGCGTTGGTTTCACGGGCTGGATCGGCGGAGTTGCGGTGTTTGATCGGGCACTCACCGAAACGGAGTTACAGCGATTTGCTGCAATTTGCCGATTAGAAAGCACCTGATGTCACGAACGAATCACGAATCGCACGAATGGCAGCATCCTTGAACGCGCAAAGCATCCCTCCCTGGAATACTCCAGACAACAAATGCCGACCGTCTCCAAAGGGAGAAAGATCTCCCTATCAGCTTGCCAATCAGGCTGTTTTCGCGACGCCCTTTTTCTTGATCGAAGGACGGATCACGACATAGGAACCTTTGGCTCCTGCGATGGGTCCATCAACCAAAATGACGCCATCTTCTTCGCGAACCTGGACAATTTGCAGATTCTGCACGGTGACGCGTTCGTCGCCCATGTGACCAGGCATGCCCATGTTTTTCCAAACGCGGCCGGGCGTCGAGCGGTTACCAATGGCACCATTTCGGCGGTGCATCATGGAACCGTGCGTCGCAGGCTGACCGGCAAAGTTGTGTTTTTTGACAACACCTTGGAAGCCTTTGCCTTTGGATTGACCGATGACGTCCACATACTGGCCAGTCTCGAAGGTCGAGAGGGGTACTTCTTGAAAGTCGGGTGCGGCTTCGCCTTCAGCAAGACGGAATTCACGAACGAATTTTTTTGGAGCTGAGCCCGCTTTGGTGAAATGGCCGGTGAGTGGCTTGGTCACACGCTGCGGTTTCTGGTCATCATAACCGACCTGAACGGCGGAATATCCGTCTTTTTCCTTGGTCTTGGTTTGAAGAACCCGATTGCCGCGGGTGTCGATAACAGTGGCTGTGATGGCGCGACCTTTTTCGTCATAGACGCGGGTCATGCCAATTTTTTTTCCGAGAAGTCCGATGCTCATGGTGGTCAGATTTTGATGGTGATATCTACGCCGGCGGGAAGGTTCAACTTGCGGAGTTCGTCCACGGTCTTGGCGGTGGGTTCAACAATGTCGAGCATGCGCTTATGAGTGCGGATCTCGTATTGATCCATTGATTTTTTGTCCACGTGGGGAGAGCGGTTCACCGTAAATTTTTCAATCCGGGTGGGTAGGGGGATTGGCCCGGTGACTTTGGAACCTGTGCGTTTGGCGGTTTCGACAATCTCTGCGGCAGAGGCGTCAAGAATGCGATAATCAAACGCTTTGAGGCGGATGCGGATGCGTTGGCCGGCTGGTGTGGACATAAATCAATAAAGAACTGTTTGTTGGTGCCTTTCCGGTGTGGAAAGGGAAGTGGAGATTAGCCCGCCCGGATTCGAGCGCAAGCGAAAATCAGAAAAATTTTTTAATTCAAGCTACGGCGCCAAAAATCACTGTAGAAATCCTGGCGAGTCCTGCCTACCCAAGCGAAAGTCCCACCGGGCAGTGGTCGCTGCCTGGAACTGTGGGCCAGATGAAGGCCTCGCGGAGGGATGATGTCAGGCTGGTAGAAACGCAGGCGTAGTCAATGCGCCATCCGATATTCCTTGGACGGGCACTGTTTTGGTAGCTCCACCACGTGTAGTGACCGGAGCCCTTTTCAAAATAACGAAAACTGTCCACAAATCCCCCGGCAAGAAATTTGGAAAAATCCGCACGCTCCTCGTCCGTGAACCCGGCATTGCCGACATTCGCTTTTGGGCGGGCGAGGTCAATTTCGTTGTGGGCCACATTCAGGTCCCCACAAACCACGACCGGCTTCTTTTTTTCGAGTCCCTTGAGGAATTTCCGGAAGGCAGGACCCCACGCGTTGACCCGATAGTCAAGGCGTGCCAATTCGCGTCCCACATTGGGCACATACACGTTCACCACATAAAAATCAGCGAACTCGGTGGTGAGAACCCGACCCTCCGAATCATGTTCGACCTCGCCGATGCCGGTGCTGACGGAGAGGGGGGCAATGCGGGACAAGGTTGCTGTGCCGGAATAACCGGGACGCAACGCGGAATTCCAATGACACGTGTAGGGCCCAAAATCACAAACGACTTGATCTTGACGTGCTTTGATTTCCTGGAGGCAAAAGACATCGGCATCGGAGTTGGCAAGCACCTCCTGAAATCCTTTGCCGAGGATGGAGCGAAATCCGTTCACATTCCATGACACAATTTTCATGGCGAAAGCTGGAAAGTGGCTTTCACAGCGTGATGGTCGGAGGTCAGCGTCGGAATCACCTCGCTGGAAATGAGCTGAATGGGGCTGTTGTAAAAAATGTGGTCCAGCGTGTAGGGACGGCGGCGCCACGTGATTTCCGAGGTTTGAACGGGCAAAAATCCAGCGCCTGAAAACTGTTCAACGAGGGTCTCTCCGGGAGCACAGTTAAAATCGCCGGCCAACAGAGTCGGCAGCTTAGTCCGCCGCAACGCACGTTCAACCTGGTCTCTCGTCGCAGGGTGGAGATTGCTGCTGGAATCCACCATAAAAAAGGCCTGCAAGTGCGTGTTGAGAAGGGCTATATTTCCCCCAGGCAGGCTGGCCTCGGCACCGATCAGCAATCGCGAGGATGGCTTCCGCTTTCGTGAGGCAAATTCAAAGGTGAGGTCGGCCGCCGGTAGATCTTCTTTCCAAAATCCCTTGAGGGGCCACCTTGAAAAGATGGCCAGGCCCAGACCAAAAGGAATTTCATCAGGGTTGCGCTGGGGATAGGCAAACACCGACTCGTATTCGGAAAGAGCGGCATTGAGAATTGCGTAATTCGGCGGAGGTTCAACCTGTTTGCCTCCGTCATATCCCTGTTCCACCTCCTGCAAAAAGAGAAAATCGACCGGGTGAGAGGCAAGGAATCGGCAGGTTCCTTCAATGTCCACCGGGGGCGTGCTGGCTTCATCCCCTGTCCAAGGTTCGCCGTTTTGAATATTGAGAGTGAGGGCTGTAAACATTTCGAGACCCCGCCTTGCCATGACTGGGGGCAGGTTTGTATAATTGATAGCGAAACAACTTTTTACGAATATGCACAAGCTCGTTCTCCTTCGTCACGGCGAAAGCCTTTGGAATAAAGAAAACCGATTCACAGGTTGGCACGATGTCGCGCTGAGCGACAAGGGACGCGTGGAAGCTGCCGAAGCAGGCCGCGTCCTCAAAGCCGAGGGTTTTACGTTCGATATCGCGTATTGCTCCGTCCTTCGCCGGGCTCTTTCCACCCTCTGGCTTGCCATGGATGAAATGGATCTCCTCTGGGTGCCGGTTGAAAAATCCTGGCGTCTGAATGAGCGCCATTACGGCGCACTGCAGGGCCTCAACAAAGCGGAAACCGCCGCAAAATTTGGAGATGACCAAGTGCTCGTGTGGCGGAGAAGCTACGATGTTCCACCGCCAGCTCTCGAAAAATCCGATGAACGCTGGCCCGGCCATGATCCCCGATACGCGAACGTCCCCGAAGCCGATCTCCCGCTCACCGAATGTCTCAAGGATACGGTCGCGCGCTTCCTTCCCTACTGGCACGAAACCATTGCCCCGCATGTGTCCGCCGGAAAAAAAGTCATCATCGCCGCCCACGGAAACAGCCTTCGCGCCCTCGTGAAATATCTCGATGGCATTTCTGATGAGGACATTATTTCCCTCAATATCCCCACCGGTGTTCCGCTGGTTTACGAGCTTGATGCCTC
>JBGTAR010000052.1:0-2894 GCA_041749815.1 Terrimicrobiaceae bacterium | reverse complement strand
GATGTAATAGCTGATGTCAATTTCCCACCAATAAAAGCCCTGACGTGCCGAGGCCTGATAATGATGGTGATTGTTATGCCATCCCTCCCCAAGGGTGATGAGGGCGAGAATCAGGCTGTTGCGGCTTTCATCTCCGGTTTCAAAACGTTTATTCCCAAGAGTGTGGGCAAATGAGTTCACCGAACACGTCGCGTGAAAAACAAAAACGGTGCTCACAAAAAATCCCCAGACCAACATTTGCATCCCACTCGTACCCAAAAAGGGATCCCAGACTTCCAAACCCCAACCAAAAAAATACAGACCCAACGCCAAAATCAGGGGCCCAATCAAATCAAAACGATTCAAAAAAACCAGCTCAGGAAACTTTGCGAGATCTTTGACCCGTGAGTAGTCGGTCGGAAAATTGCGACTGCTGGTCAGCCAGCCAATGTGAGACCAGAGAAAGCCCTTTTTCACGGGCGAGTGTGCATCATGCTCCTCATCCGAGTGGGCGTGATGATGGCGGTGCACTGCTGACCACCAGAGCGGTCCTCGCTGCACGGCTGTGAGACCGATCAGAGCAAAAATAAATTGGGTGACTCGAGAGGTTCGAAATGCTTTGTGACAAAAATACCGGTGGTAGATGCCGGTGACGGCAAACATTCTGATTAAATACAAGGCAATGGCAACGATCACCGCGACAGGGCTCCAGCCCACCCAGATCAAGCCAAGGCAACCCACGTGAAGAATGATGAAGGGAATCGCCCGTCCAAACTCCATCTTCTCCGGCTTGTTCATCACGGCCTGCGCCCCTTCGGGAAAATAATCCGAGTCAATGGTACGGATTATAGCAGAACCGGTCTTTCTTAGGAGATTCATATCAATCGGTGAGGGTCGCACCGTATCGGGTTATCCGCCAGTGGTTTGTTTTGGGAGGAATACCGCCCTTCTGATCAGCAGAACATTTAATCCTCTGAGATGCCCATCTCGGCAAGCAGCCGGTTAAGGTCATCCGTCCCGTAATATTCGATCGATATGGATCCACGCTTTGCACCATGTTGTATTACGACTCGTGTGGAAAAACGATGCATCAAAAGATTTTGGACTCGCTGCACAGCGGGAATGAGGTCCTTTGATCCCCCGCTTTTCCCTGCGGCGGACTCGCCTTTGAGTTTGCCCGCGTGTTTGGCAGCCAGCTTCTCAGCGACGCGCACTGAGGCTCCCATCCGAACAATTTCCTCTGCCAATGCCTGCTGTTCTTCCTGAGTTTTGATGGATAGCAGAACCTTGGCATGACCCACTGAGATTCGCCCAGTTTTGAGATATCCCTGCACGTCGGGATGCAACGCGAGCAAACGCATGGCGTTGGCAATGGAGGCACGCCCTTTTCCCACGCGCTTGGAGATTTCTTCCTGCGTCATCCCAAAATCGCTGTGCAAGCGCTCATAGGCGGCAGCCTCTTCAATGGGATTCAAATCCTCACGCTGGAGGTTTTCAATGAGGGCTAGTTCGAGCACTTCGCGGTCACTGGCCTGACGAACAATCACCGGCGCGTCTTGAAGTTGCAATTCGCGCGCGGCCCGCCAACGGCGTTCACCCGCAATGAGTTCGTATTTGTCTCCGACCTTGCGAACAATCAGGGGCTGGATAATCCCCCGCTCACGGATGCTTTCCACCAACTCCTGAAGGTGCTCCCCCCGGAACTCGGTGCGAGGCTGCAAGGGGCTCGCAATAATATCCTTGAGTGCAAGGTTCTGAATCCTCTCTCCATGTTCCTCAGCAGGGGCCGTCGCGGCCACGCGGGCGTTAATGAGAGCTCCGAGGCCCTTTCCAAGTGCGGGTTTAGCCATGATTGGTGAAGTGTTGGCGGCGAACTCTGCTATCCGCCTGAGGGACGTTCAATGTGGCCGCCAAATTGATATCGCATTGCCGAGCAAACCTTTTCAGCCATGGTGTGCTCCTTGCGGGACCGGAAGCGGGCAAACAGTGCGGCGCTAAGCACATCGCAATCCACGGCCTCTTCGATGGCGGCCATGATGGTCCAGCGCCCTTCGCCGGAGTCTGAGACGCGACCGGAAAATTCCTCAAGCGTGGCACTTTGCGCAAAAGCGGCAGCCGCCAGATCCAGGAGCCAGGAACTCACAACACTGCCCCTGCGCCAAACCTCCGACACATCCGCCAGGTTGAGATCATACACATAATCATCACTCATCGAGGGAGCTGTTTCGGCGTCATGATCCTTGGGGCGAAGACTCACGTTGGCATTGGCCAAAATATCGAAACCTTCCCCGAAGGCCGCCATGATTCCATATTCAATGCCGTTGTGGACCATTTTTACGAAATGACCGGCTCCCGGAGGCCCGCAATGCAGATATCCTTCTTCTGCTGTTCCTCCGAGTTTTTCCCGTCCAGGCGTGCGCTCGATCTCCCCCTTGCCGGGTGCAAGGGATTTAAAAATGGGGTCAAGCCGCTCAACAGCCACCTTGTCCCCCCCAATCATCAAACAATACCCGCGTTCCAACCCCCAAACGCCGCCACTGGTGCCGGCATCGACATAATGAATGCCATGGGTTTTTAGGCTTGCCGCTCTTCTGCGGTCATCGCGAAAATAGGAATTTCCACCGTCGATGATCGTGTCATCAGCGTCCAAAAATCCGGCCAAATCCCCAATCACTTTATCCGTGATCGCTGCAGGTACCATCACCCACGCATTGCGGGGCTTCTGTAGCTTGCGCACAAAATCCTCCGTTGAGGAGGCACCGACGGCGCCCTCTGCCACCAGAGCCTCCACAGCCTTGGGGTTTGCGTCAAAGACCACACATTCGTGGCCTTGTTTTATGAGACGACGAACCATGTTCGCTCCCATCCGTCCGAGTCCGATCATTCCGAGTTGCATAGATGTTTGAGGATTACTC
>JBGTAR010000051.1:0-7171 GCA_041749815.1 Terrimicrobiaceae bacterium | reverse complement strand
GGGATTTGGACGGGTTCTAGGCTTGGCGGATGATGCGAATCACGGGAAGTTGAAGGGAACCATGAATTTGGCAACGTTGTATCACAAACTGCCGGCGCGTGGGCGCATGCTGGTTTTGACCTGCCTGTGCGGTTTGGTGGGAGGCTTGGTGGCCGTGGGATTTCATCATGCGATCTCCTGGCTGCATCATCTGCTCTGGGCGCGCTGGGAAGGGGCGACCTTGGAGGAATTTGTCCTGGCGAGCTTCCTGATTTTATTGAGTGTGGGCCTCATCAGCGGATTCTTGCTTGCGGTGTGGGCCCCCGAGGCTGCTGGCAGTGGGATTCCGCAATTGAAACTTGCCTACTGGCGGGACATGGGAGCCATGCCAATCCGAGGCATCCTCGTAAAATTTTTGGCGGGCACGATCAGTCTGGGGGGCGGGTTGAGTCTGGGACGGGAAGGGCCCACCGTGCAGATGGCCGGCGGACTGGCGTCATGGGCCGCTGCGAGGTTGGGCGTGGTGAATTTTCAGAGGCGGACGGCAGCAGCCTGCGGGGCAGCGGCAGGACTGGCGGCAGCATTCAATACACCCATTGCGGCCGTGACCTTCGTCTTGGAAGAAATTATTGAGGACCTTAACAGTCGAGCAATTGGACGGATCCTGCTGGCCTCGGTGGTGGCATTGTCAGTGCTCTACTTTTTTTCGGAAAATGAACCGGTGTTCCATATCCCCGCGGTGACGGGATTCAACTGGGTGGCCTACTTGCTGGCGATACCGGTGGGTGGTTTGGCGGCTCTGACCGGGGCCGCATTCCAGGGCGCAACATTGGGGTGGCGCAAACAGATTCGGGGCAAAGCGCCGCTTCCCCCATGGCTGCGTCCGCTGGCCGGAGCGATGATCACTTGGGTGGCTGGCTGCGTGGCATTTGGAATGACGGGGCGTATGGGGGTTCTTGGCTCGGGATACGCTGATTTGGGGCTCGGGCTGGCGGGCAATTTGGCCGTGGGCACGGTGGTGGTGCTCCTCGTGGCCAAATTCGTGGCCACCACCGCCAGCTATGCCTGGGGCGGATGTGGCGGGATTTTTGCACCCACATTGTTTTTGGGGGCAATGACCGGATGTCTGGCGGCGGAGCTCCTCAGTTTGGGCATCGATCTGCCACCAGAAAACATCACGGTCCTTTCTGTCGTGGGCATGAGTGCCTGCCTGGGGGCGGTCGTGCGTGCGCCCGTGACCTCCATCCTGATCGTTTTTGAAATGACGCATGACTTTGCGCTCGTGCCTCCATTGATGCTGGGAACAATCGTGAGCCAGGGCGTCAGCCGTTTGTTATGTCATGAAAATTTCTATGCCCAGGTGTTGAAAGACGATGGCATTGAATTGGAAAAACACATGGATGTTCGGGATTTTGCCGGTTGGAAGTCTCGCCGGGTGGCGGCCTACGCGACGTATCAAGTGTGTGCGGTCCGTGAGTGGGACCGGACCGTTCTTCGGCAATTGTTGGAAAAACATGCCTTTGCCGTTTTTCCGGTTCTTCGGGCCGATGGGACCCTGGAAGGAGTCGTGTCCCGGTTGGCGCTTCAACATTTTGTGGAAGGTGGCGCCAATCCTCCCCGGGTCTTGAAAGCCAGTACGAAGACCCCGGATACAACTCTTGGCGAAGTGAAGACCCTGTTGGTGGAAGCCCCCTTGAATGTGATTGTCCTCACCGACGAAACCGGCCGCGCCGTGGTGGGGATCTTCACGTTGCATGATTTGTTACGTTCCCAAGTCAGCTCGGCGGAGAGCTGAACATCCGGTTCCCACGGAGTTGGGGGCCAGGAATAAGGCTCTCCTCTTTTTGGTGGATTCAGGAACGAACGACGCCGCGTTTGCTGGATTCGATAAAGGTAAGGAGGTGTTGCAGGTGAGGGGAGTCGGTCAGGTCTTTACGCATGGCTTCGACCGCCTGCTTGACATTCAGCTTGGACCGGCAGAGGAGGCGGTACGCTTCCCGGAGGGTGCGGAGGTCCTCGGTGGAAAACCCCCGCCGCTCCAGACCAATCTGGTTCAGGCCTCTCAGCTCGGCTGGATTTCCATCAGCGATCATGTACGGCACGACATCCTGCACGATCTTGGTGCAACCTCCAAGAATGGCATGGGTGCCGATACGGCAAAATTGATGCACACCGCTGAGACCTCCGATGACGGCATAATCCTCAACAATCACATGACCGGCGATGGTACCATTGTTTGAGAAGATCGTGTGATTACCCACTGTGCAATCGTGGGCCACATGGGCATAGGCCAGAAAATTGTTTTCATGCCCGATCAGCGTACGGGAATTTTGGGCCGTGCCGCGATTGACGGTGCAGAATTCGCGAAAGGAGTTTTTGTTCCCGATTTCCAGAAAGGTGGGTTCTCCTTCGTACTTGAGGTCCTGTGAGCGTTGGCCAATGGAGCAAAAAGGAAAGAAGTGGTTTTCCGAACCGATCGAGGTGGGGCCTGCGATGGAGACATGATTGGCAAGCACACAGCCGTCCCCGAGGCTGACGCCCCGCCCAATCACCGAGTAGGCACCAACCTCGACATTTTCGCCAAGGCGGGCCGAGGGATCAATGACCGCTGTTGGATGAATCATTTGTCAACAAGCCCAAAGAGCAGTTCCCCCTCGGAGACGACCTCTCCGTTCACCAGACATTTGCATTCCGCTTTGCCGAGTCGGCGCTTCATACTCATCATTTTGCAATCGATAAACAGCGTGTCGCCCGGGACCACTGGCTTGCGGAATTTGATGGCGTCCGCACTCATGAAGTATCCGATTTTTCCAAGGTTTTCCGCGCGCCGCATCATCACGATGCTTGCGACCTGGGCCATGGCCTCGACCTGCAAGACCCCCGGCATGACGGGATGGCCCGGGAAGTGGCCTTGGAAATAGGGCTCGTTGATGGTGACCGCTTTGACGCCGAGGGCGCTTGACTCCGTGACCTCGATGATCCGGTCCACCATGAGAAAGGGATAACGATGCGGAAGGATGCGATGAATCGCGTTGATGTCCAACACACCCGCTTCGGCTGCGACCGGTTTGGGGGCCATGGCCACGACTTCTGCGTGGCGTTTGACGAGAGCCCGCGCCAGATCGGTATTGGGGCCATGTCCTGGGCGCACAGCAACAACATGTCCACGAAGGCGGCGCCCGGCGAGGGTCAGGTCACCGATGATATCAAGGATTTTGTGGCGGACAAATTCATCAGGATATCGCAGGGGCTCTTTGCTGAGGACGCTGTCCCCACGGGCCACAATGGCATTCTCGAGGCTGCCGCCTTTGATGAGGCCTTTGTCCATGAGTGGTTTGACGTCCTCGTAAAACACAAAGGTGCGCGCCGATGCGATTTCGGCTTCGTAAAATTCCGGCGTGATTTCAGCCGATAGAAATTGGGTGAACCGGCCCTCGGGTCCTACCTGCGTGCAGGAAATCCGGAATTTGGAATCGGGCAGGACCACCATCATCGAGCCCTTGCCTTCAATAATGACGGGCTCGCTCGGTTCAAAGAACACCCGGGGAGCCTCCTGCTCCACAAGGCCCGCTGCACGAATGGCCTCCACATAAGCGATGGCGCTGCCGTCTCCAATGGGTGGTTCGTTGGCATCCATCTCAATGAGGGCATTGTCAGCACCCAAACCCGTGAGGGCGGAGAGAACATGCTCGACGGTGTGGATTTTTGCACTGCCTTCCACCAGTGTTGTGGCACGTTCCACGGTTCGCACATTGGCGACGGCTGCCTCAATGATCGGCTGGTCGGGGAGGTCGGTTCGCCGGAATTTGAAACCATGCCCGGGAGGAGCAGGGTGGATGGTGAGATTGACGGACTCGCCGGTGTGCAGGGCGGTTCCATTGAGCTTGGCTGGTGATGCGAGTGTGCGTTGTTTATCCACGGAAAATGATGTCTGAACAGGCTGGCGGACTTTGCCGCCGGAGTCGAAGAATTTTTCAGTCCTGATGAGCCAGAAGGATCAGCTCACGGAATCTGGCATTGTCGGCCCGGAGCTTGCGAACCAGCGAACGTCCGACGGCAGCAAGCAAATGAATCGCAGCACCTGGCTCCACGGCCGCAAGAACCCCAAGGGTCATCCTCGTGATCACCAACATCTCGCAATCTTCCAGCGCAACAACATCTGCGGAACGCAAACCATCATCCACGAGCGCGATCTCCCCAAAAAAATCCCCCTCGCCAAGAATTGCAAGCGAAACGTCCTCAGCAAGGATTTCCACCTTGCCCCGCAGGATCACAAACATGCTGTGCCCTTCATCGCCTTCGGAAATAATTTTTTCGCCGGCTTTGTGAATGGCCGACGTGCTTCGGTCGATGAGGGCACGGATTTCCTGTTCGTTGAGGTCGGCAAAGACGCGAAATTTTGCAAGCGACTGATCGCTGCAAGCCAAATGAGGTTTAAGGGGATTAGACGATTTTTCCATCACGCATTGCAAAACGCTGCGGCATTTTTTCCGCGAGTTCTGCACTGTGTGTGACAATAAGCATCGTGACCTTGCCTTGGGAAGCAATCTTTAGCAGGGTCTCTGTCACATGGGCCGCATTGGCTGTGTCGAGGTTTCCGGTGGGTTCATCGGCAAGAAGAAGCCGCGGGCTCCCCACCAGCCCCCGGGCCAGCGCCGCCCGCTGCATTTCCCCACCGCTGAGTTGATGAGGAAAATGCCGGGATCGGGGCGAAAGACCAACCAACTTCAGGAGTTCCTCCACTTTGCCCCGGGCCAGATCCCTGGCCTCACCCCTCAACAGCAAAGGAAGCTCCACATTCTCGAACACAGTCATGGAGGGCAGCAGATTAAAAAACTGAAACACAATCCCGACCTGATAGCGGCGATACTGGGTGAGAGTTTGATCGGAGGCGGAGTGCAGGGGCGTGTCACCGACCCACACCTCACCGATGTCCGGGTGGTCCAATCCCCCAAGAATATTGAGCAAGGTGCTTTTTCCGCAGCCACTGGGACCCGTGACGGCCACACACGAACCCTCGGGAATTTCCAGATCCACGCCGTCGAGAGCTTTCACTTCGCCGCCGTTTCCAGAATAGTGTTTTGTGACCTTCTTGAAAATAATCATGTCAGATCATCCTGCGAAGTGGACCCATGATCAAGCGGACTTCGATCTTCTTGGGGAGGATGCGGATTTTCTTGCGGTGGGCAAACCCGCCGGGCTGCTTGTTCATCCCACCAAGCCGGGGGGGCCGCGAACACTATGGGACGGATTGTGCGAGCTTTTGGGGTATGAACTCATCAATGGCGGTCAGGTCTCGATTATCAACCGTCTTGACCGTGAGACCAGCGGGGTGGTGGTTGTGGCCAAAACCCTTCCGGCCGCTCGTCTGGCAGGCGCTGCCATGGAAGCACGGGAGGTTGGAAAGTCCTACACCGCTGTGGTTTTTGGTTGGCCGGAGTGGGAGGAGACACTTGTCGATGCGCCGATCGTGAGGCGAGGGGAAGTGATGCCCTCCGAGGTGCATTTGGAGAGAATGGTCCATGCCTCCGGAGCCTCGGCGGTGACAGCTCTCAAAGTGGTGCGTCGTGGTTCCTGTGGCCGTGGACGGTTTGCCGTCATTCAGGCCACCCCACAGACAGGCCGCACCCACCAAATCCGGCTCCACCTTGCTCATGTGGGTTTTCCGGTCCTGGGCGACAAACTATATGCCAGGGGGAGCCACTGGTATCTAAAATTCATCGACAAGGGATGGACCCCTGAATTGGAGGAAGCGCTCTGGCTGCCACGTCACGCGCTGCATTGTTCTGAAATGACCATCGTTGGCCGGGCTTGGCGGTGTCCTTTGCCCAAGGATTTGGAGGCCTTTTCGGCGGACAGATAACATGTGGCTCCCATCTGCGGGTCGTGCCTCTTCGCATGGGACCGATTGCGTCCCGCCCCTACTTCTTGATTCCCTCATCCACTCCGTCACGAGCTCACGATCTGCTGGAAAAAGAAGCCACGGTTTGACCTGATCCTGAAAACTGTCATGGTGACCCCCTAAAACACATGCCCGCAGTGAACCACTCGACACAAGAAAAGGACGGCGCAGTTTTGGACATCCTCGAGGATGGCCATGGGCAACGCATCACGATCAACCGGCTGGGAGCCGAGTTGATTGGCCTGCAGGTAAAAGACGCGCATTCTCAATGGCAGGGATTTCTTTACCGGGATGGGGAAGTGGCTCCCCCCGCAAACGGTTGGGCAAACCACGCGACCGTGATGGGTTATTTTCTTCACCGGCTGGTTGGTGAGCAGTCGCTTTACCGGGGATCAGTCATTCGTGGGGGAATTCATGGATTCCTGCGTCATTTCAAATTTGCGGGCCCGCGCCTGAGCGGAGATGCTTTGATTTATTCGGTGGCTCCCGAGCAGATTCCGCCCGAGGCCTATCCCTTGCGAGTTGGGCTGGACCTCTCTTATTCTCTTGGAGAGGATGGGCTGCGCATCGGTTTTCGTTTCCAGAATTTTGAGCCTGACCTTGATGCCCATGTCAGTTTTGGAGTGCACCCGGGATTTGCGGTTCGATCTGCGATGGACTGTCGGGTGACATTTCCGCCGGGCCACTACGTGCGTTATTTTGCCCCTGACAATTTTTTGGATGGCAAAACCGAAGGTTTCGATTTCCCCGGGGGTGACATGCCATTTCCGAGAGGAGAACTTCCGGGGTCTTTCCTGATATCCCTGGCGGGTGTGCCTTCTCCAAAATTCCAAATCGAGGACGCAGGGCGGCAGGTGGAGCTTGATTTTACGGGGGTTCCCTACATGACCCTTTGGAGTGATGGCGGGCCATTCCTCTGCATCGAACCGTGCTGGGGACTGCCTGACAGCAAGCCCCAAAAACCCTTTGAAGAAAAAGATGGTATTCAAATTCTTGCCCCGGGGGCCATCCTTGAGGCATCTTTTGGAATCAACGCCTCCACCACACCATGACCACCCTGATCATCTTCCTGTTTCGACTTGGGGTTTTTGCCGTGCTGACGTTTGGGTTTGTGGTGCTGTATGAGCATGGACCCTCAGGTTTTGTTAATGGGGCCTCGACTGAGTGGAACCACCTCACCAAGTATATCGAAGAAGCCAGATCCTCACCCCAAGAACCCCCAACCCAATCGGATCTCATTGTCGAGCCTCCCCTCCCGGAATCCTGAGACGATCCATGGATTTTTCAGGT